>JAHENO010000242.1 GCA_018609945.1 Haloarculaceae archaeon
GGGGGGCGGCGCGCTCTCGCTGGACGCGCCGAACTGGCCCGACTGGCTCGGCGACGCCCTCGAAGGGCCCACCGCTGAGTTGGTGGAGACGGACACCTCGGACACGCTCGCGTTCGATCACGGGGGAGAGACGGTGCGGGTGTTCGTCGACAGCGTGACCGCGCCGCCGGACCTGGTCGTCTTCGGCACCGGCCACGACGTCGCGCCCGTCGCTGACCTGGCCTCGCAGGTCGACTTCCGCGTGACCGTCGCTGGCTTCCGGGGCGCGACCGCCACCGAAGAGCGGTTCCCCGAGGCCGACACGGTGATCTCGACGTCGCCCGCGAACGTCCGGGAGGCGCTCGACCTCGACGGGAACACCTACGCGGTCATCATGACCCACAACTTCATCGACGACCGGCTCGCCCTCGAGGAACTCCTCGACTCGCCGGTCCCGTACATCGGGCTTCTCGGCCCCCGCGAGCGGTTCGAGGAGATCCGCGAGGAGTGTAACGCCGCGGGCCGGGAGTTCACGGAGGACGAACTGGAGCGCATCTACACCCCCGCCGGCCTCGATCTGGGCGGCGGGACCCCTTTCCACATCGCACAGTCGATCGCCGCCGAGGTGACTGCAGTCCGGTTCGACCGCGAACCGAAACACCTCAAGGAGCGCGAGGGCCACATCCACGAACGGCCCTCTATCGAGCAGTAACGCGAGCCAGTTGCTCTCTGCGTCCTGAGGGACGGTTCACACGGCCGGGAGTCGCGACATATTAGAATCCTATTGTGTATATAATATCTATAAAAATTGGAGATGTTTTGGGAATAAATACCGCACAACTATGCTTTTCGGCCTGAAAATACGATTTTCAATATCTGTGTACGATCGAATCGATATACAAAGCATAAAATGTGGACAACTGTTCGACGGGACCAGTCCTGCACCCGGTCAGGACGTTCGAGACCCGGTGCCGTACCGACAGTTATAGGCACGGAACCCATCAGAGGGTCCGTATGGCAGGACTGCTCGCGGGCGACCGCGCACTCGTCACGGGCGCGGGCCAGGGAATCGGTCGCGCCATCGCGCTGGCACTGGCAGAGCACGGCTGTGACGTCGCGATCAACGACGTCGACGAGGAGGGCGCCGCGGAGACAGTGAACGAGGTGCGCGAAACCACGGGCGCTCGGGCGACTGCGTGCGTGGGTGACGTCTCGGACAGGGACACAGCCGATCGGCTGGTCGCCGAGACGGTCCAGGCCTTCGGCGGACTGGAGATTCTGGTCAACAACGCGGGTATCGCCGTGCCGCAGACTTTCGAGGAGATCAGCGGCGACGACGAGACGTGGCAGCGGACGCTGGACGTGAATCTGAACGGCGTCAAGAACTGCACTGCTGCGGCATTCTCCGAGCTCTGTGACGCCAGCCTCGGCCGCGTCGTCAACGTCGCCTCGACAGCAGGGTTGCGGATCAGCCCGCTCATGGGGGCACACTACACGAGTTCGAAGTGGGCAATCGTCGGCTTCACGAAACACCTCGCACACGAGACGGGAGCGGACGGCATCAGGGTGAACGCCGTCTGTCCGGGCCCGACACGGACTCGACTCACCGAGCGGGTCACGACCCAGGAGCAGCGCGCCGAGACCGCAGCGGGAATCCCACTCGGCAGGTGGGGCGAGCCGGAAGACGTCGCGGGAGTGGCGGTCTTTTTCGCCTCGGATCTCGCGCTGCACGTCACGGGTGCAGCACTGCCCGTCGACGGCGGGTTCACTATCTCTCACTGACAGTCTCCAGGAACTCCAGGTACCTTTTTATCTCGGCCGACCAACGCTGGAAAAGTCCATGGTCGAGGAACGCGAGTCGTCGGAAGCGGATCACACGGATCCCGCCGGGAACAGCGGCGAGGCGTCCGACAGGACTACTATCGTTCGGGAGTTGTACGACAGGATCCCGTTCCATCGGGCCCACGACATCGAGGTGCTCGCTGTGACGCCGCGCCGGGCCGAGACGCGGTTCCCCTTCGACGAGTCGCTGATCGGGAATCCGGATCTGGACGTCCTCCACGGCGGCGTCATCAGTTCGCTGGTCGACCTGACCGGCGCCGCAGTGTTCATCGGGCACGTCGAGGACTACACGCCGACGGTCGACCTCCGGGTCAACTACCTGACTGGTGCCGGCAAACGGCCGCTCTATGCCAACGCGGAGATACAGCGGTCGGGTTCCAGCATCGGCGTCGCGCACATCGAGGTGGAGTCCGGCGACGACGTCTGTGCCACCGGCACGGGCGTGTACAAACTCGACGATGGCTGAGTTCCCGGTCGATGGCGTCGTCGACGCCCACGTGCACCTGATGCCCGACCGCCTGATGCGTGCGATCCGCGAGGCGCTGACCGACGCCGCCGGCTGGACGTTCGACCACCCGACCGACCGCGAATCCATGGAGGCGACACTCGCGGCCGCGGGCGTCGACCGGTACGTCGCGCTCCCGTACGCCCACCGCCCGGGTGTGGCTGCCGATCTGAACGCGTGGGTTTGCGAGCGGGCTGCCGAGTCCGAGCGGGCGATCCCCTTTGCGACCGTCCACGCCGGCGACGGCGACGTCGGGGGAATCGTCGAGCGAGCCGTCGAACGGGGTGCTCGCGGGCTGAAATTCCAGTTGCCAGTCCAGGGGTTCGCTGCCGACGACCCGCGGCTCGATCCGGCCTACGAGGTCGCCGCGAGTCGCGACATACCGGTGTTGTTGCACGCCGGGACGGCCCCGATGTTCGAGGACGACCCGAACGTCGGCGTGGAACGCTTCCGTTCGTTTCTCGAGTCGTTCCCGGAGCTACGGGTGTGCGCGGCGCACATGGGCACCTACCAGGTCGAGGCGTTTCTCGAACTCGCCCGCCACAACGAGTCCGTGTTCCTCGATACCACCTTCGCCATGTCCGCGGTCGCCAGCGAGTACATGGCGTTCGACCCCTCGTCGATCTCTGACGAGACTCTCGTGGACCTCTCGGACTCGATCATGTACGGCTCGGACTACCCGAACATCCCGTACCCCTACGAGGCAGAGCGGGCACACCTGCTCGGTCGCGACCTGCCGGCTGACGTCCAGCGTGGCATCTTCGCACGGACATCACGGCGGTTCCTGGGCGACCCGGTCGGGGACTGGTGACCCTCATAATGACTGCTGTAGCTATTTTCCAGGCCGACCGCACGACATCGTGCGGTCGATCCGGTAACGAACCACAGCAGTCATTATCAGTCCCGTCAGTACCGTCGGTCCTCGATCCCGGTGTCGTCGAGGTCGGCGACCACCCGCACCTCGTCCGGGGTGATGAGCAACCGGTCCCCGAGCGCCCCGGCCAGGGCGGATTCGTCGGCGTCGCCCTCACAGATGACTGTGAGCCGGTCGGTGGATTCGGGCTGGTCGACCTCGATCCGGTACTCGCCGGTGAGGTCCGGAAAGCCAGCCAGCACCGTCTCGATGCTCTCGGGGTACACCTTGACGCCCTTGATCTTCAGGCGCTCGTCGGTGCGGCCGATGACGCCCTCGGGAAGCACCCACTCCTCGCCGCGCCGCTCCAGTTCCGCCAAGTCGCCGGTGCGGTACCGCACCAGAGGAAGCCCCTCCTTCCGGACGTGCGTGACGACCACCTCGCCGCGTTCGCCCTCGCCGAGTACTTCCCCGGTGTCGGGGTCGACGATTTCGACGACAGCGTAGTCGTCGACGACGTGCAGGCCGTCCTCGGCGGCGGTTTCGGCTGCGACGGGCATGATGTGGCGCGTCCCGAAGTAGTCGGTCGCAGTGGAGGCCTCCAGCGCGTCTTTGACTGCCTCGCGCTGGCCCGGCACCGACGTGAAGGGTTCGCCCGCGCCGACCACTGTCTCGACGGCGGCACCCTCCTCCCCGAGACGCTTCCCGAACGAGGGGTTTCCCAGGAAGGCGTCGATGTCGTACTCCTGGATGGTGGCGGCGGTCTGTTCGGCGTCGCCGGGCCCCAGCGGGAACACCTCGGCACCCAGTTCCTCGAGCGCGCGGTGGAGGACGTAGCCGGTCCCGAACAGTTCGTAGCCGAACGTGTTGACCACCCGGTCGCCCGGGTCGATTCCTGCACGTTCGAGGACGGTGGCGTTGACCTCGGCCTGGTGGGCCAGGTCCCGGCGCGTATCGAAGACCGGCGCGAGGTCCTCGCCCATCGGCGAGAACGTCACCATCGCTGCCCCGTCGTACATCGTTCCCGTCGGCGGGTCGGCCTCGAAGTCGGCGACGAGGTCCCCCGTCGTGGTGAACGGCACCTCGCGGAAGGCGTCCCAGGAGTCGACGGCCGCGGGGTCGACCCCGGCGTCATCGAACGCCCCGGCGTAGAAGTCGTTGTCTGCCGCCCGCTCGAGTTGCTCTCTGACTGCCGAGAGTGTCTCCGAATCGTACATCGGGCTGACGCACGGCGAGACACCACATAAAATTGGCCGTCACGCGGGGGGTGTCAGTAGGCGAACGGCCACTTGCGCAGATACTCCTTGATCTTGCCGAGCGCCGCCAGCACGCCCTTCGGTTCGACGACGAGGACGAGGATGATGATGACGCCGAAAAAGACCGGCACGAGCGCGGTGGCGTTGGTTCCCGTGATCTCGGCGGCGACCTGGAGGGCGTTCTGCAGCGTGTCCCGGACGATTGTGACGACCCCGACGCCGAGCAGTGCGCCCCAGACGCGTCCCAGGCCGCCGAACAGCAACATGACGTAGTGTTCGAGCGTGAGCGTGAGCGTGAAGAACTGCGGGTCGATGAAGCCGATGTTGAA
>JAHENO010000243.1 GCA_018609945.1 Haloarculaceae archaeon
CAAGCAGGGCCTCGAGGAGTCGGCCTGGGTCGTCGTGAAGGCGCTGGTCTCCTCGGGCGTGGCGATGTCCATCGCGGGCTCGTCGCGGCCGGCCAGCGGCGCCGAGCACCTCTTCTCTCACCGACTGGACAGGCTCGAACCGGACGCGGCGCTGCACGGCCACCAGGTGGGCGTCGGCGCCATCATGACCGAGTACCTCCACAGCGGCGAGGGTGGCGAGTGGCGCGAGGTGCACGACGCGCTGGCGAGCATCGGCGCGCCGACGACGGCTGCCGACCTCGGTATCGACGCCGAGACGGTGGTCGAGGCGCTGACCACGGCCCACGAGATCCGCGACCGCTACACCATCCTCGGCGGGGGCATGAGCGAACCTGCCGCTCGCGAGGCCGCGACGGTCACGGGCGTCATCTAGCATCCGGACCGCATCCCCGGTGCCAGAACGGCACCCGCGATAGTGCGTTTTTTGCCCGTCGGTGACGCAGACCACAGCAATGACCGACTACGACTACGACGAACTCGGGCTGGTGGCGGGGCTGGAGATCCACCAGCAACTCGACACGGAGACGAAACTGTTCTGCGAGTGTCCGACAGCGGTGCGCGACCCCGAGGAGCACACGCGCATGTTCACGCGGTATCTCCACCCGACGAAGAGCGAACTCGGCGAGATCGACGCCGCGGCACTCGAGGAGAGCCGCGTCGAGCGGGAGTTCGAGTACCTGTCCTACGACACCACCTGCCTTGTCGAGGAGGACGACGAGCCGCCACGCCGCGTCGACAGCGAGGCGCTCGAGGTCACGATGGAGATCGCCCAGTTGCTGGACATGTCCGTGGTCGACCAGGCCCACGTGATGCGAAAGATCGTCGTCGACGGCTCCAACACCACGGGCTTCCAGCGGACGATGCTCGTCGCCACCGACGGTGCGGTCGAGACCGACGACGGACCGGTGGGTGTCGAGGACATCATGCTCGAGGAGGAGAGCGCCCAGCGCGTCGCGGAGACCGACGCGGGCGTGCGCTACAGCCTCGACCGCCTGGGCATCCCGCTGGTCGAGATCGGCACCCACCCCGACATCCGCTCGCCCGAGCAGGCCCAGGAGGCCGCCGAGCGCATCGGCATGCTGTTGCGCTCGACCGGCCGGGTCAAGCGCGGACTCGGAACCATCCGCCAGGACGTCAACGTCTCCATCGCGGACGGCGCCCGCGTCGAGATCAAGGGCGTCCAGAGCCTCGATGACATCGCCGACATCGTCCACAACGAGGTGGGCAGACAGGTCGAATTGCTGGATATCGCCGACGAACTGCGGGCCCGCGACGCGAGCGTGGGCGAGCCACGGGACGTCAGCGACGTCTTCGCCGACACCGACAGCGGCGTCATCCAGGGCGCACTATCCGGGGATGGGGCCGCGATGGCTATCCGCCTCGGGGGCTTCGACGGACTCGTCGGCCGCGAACTCCAGCCCGACCGTCGACTCGGGACCGAACTCGCGGACCACGCCATCCGCCACGGCGCCGGCGGCATCTTCCACACGGACGAACTCCCGGCCTACGGTGTCACCGGGGAGGAGGTACGGGCGCTCCGCGAGGCCGTCGGTGCCGGCCCCGAGGACGCGGTCGCCCTGGTCGCGGACGACCCCGGGACGGCCGAACTCGCGATCGAGGCGGTTGCCGACCGCGCCCGGACCGCCATCGAAGGCGTCCCCGAGGAGACCCGCGACGCCACCGAGGAGGCGACGACGCGCTACCTCCGGCCGCTGCCGGGCGCGGCGCGGATGTACCCCGAGACGGACGTCCCACCGGTCGAACCCGATCCCACCGAGGTCGAGACACCGGAACTGCTGACCGAGAAGGTCGACCGCTACCAGTCCGAGTACGGACTCGACGAGGGACTGGCCGAGCAGGTCGCCTACGGCCGGCGCATGCCACTCTTCGAGCGGGCAGTCGAGATGGGTGTCGACCCGACGCTGGCAGCGAGTACGGTCGAGTCGACGCTCACGGAACTCCGCCGGGACGGCGTCCCTGTCGAGCACCTCGACGACCGTCACTTCGAGGAACTCTTCGCGCTGCTCGCGGCGGGCGAACTCGCCACCGAAGGGGTACCGGAGTTGCTGACGGCACTCGCGGAGGCGCCCGACCTCTCTGCGCGCGAGGCCGCCGAACGGGAGGGGCTGGGCAGCGCCGGCGAGGACGAGGTCCGCGAGGCGGTCCGGGCGGTCGTCGAGCGCAACCAGTCGCAGGTCGAGGAGGAGGGGATGGGTGCGTTCTCGGCGCTGATGGGCGAGTGCATGGGCGCGCTCCGTGGCAAAGCCGACGGTGACGTCGTGAGCGACGTGCTCCGCGAGGAGATTCAGAAGCGCGCGTGACGCCCGTCTGACAAAGCCTTACCTTTCCGGTACACATTGTCTGTCATGGCATCGCATGTCGACCGATCTACCACCCGCAAGTATCAGTGGTCAGCAAGGCTGGGAGTGGAACGACCTGCAAGCCCAGCAGGACCCACAGGATTCACCGAGCTCGCCCGTGAATCCGTCCGACGAACGCGGCCTTCCCGGGGGCCACCGCGATCATCGCGCGCCGAATGTGACCCGTCGCGCGTCAGATACCCGTCGCGCCTCGGACGCCCATTACCGATCGACCGGCGCCTCACGGCGCGAACTCGCGGCCGCTCTCGAACGGAAGGAACGTCGCGTCCAGCAGATCATCGACCACTACGAGCGCGTGCTCGAAAAGAAGAATCGACAGCTAGCAAAACAGCGCGAAACCGCTTTCTCCGACCGATTGCCGCCGCTGCTGTCCTCGCTTGCAGAGTATCTCCCCCTCCGCTGAGCGTCTGCGTCGGGCGGCACTCCCGAATGCGGCCGTCCGGGCCCGGAAAAGAGGCGACAGGTCCGCTGTCGCCTTCGAACCCCTGCTTACCCGGAGAGCGTCACCTGGTCAGTTCGAACTCGTGGACCGGCCAGTCCTCCTCGTAGGGGAGGTGCGCGCTCGGGTCGATGCCGACCTCGTCGGGGTCGCGGGCACGCCAGGCCACGCTAGAACCGATCTCGACCTCTTCGACGGGGGCGGTGACCCGGCCCGTCAGCCGGGCACCCGAATCGAGTTCCACGACGGCGACCGTCACCGGCGCCAGGTCGGAGAAGGGCGATGGCGGACGGTGGACCGCGGTGTAGCTGACTACCTCGCCAGTCCGCGGCTGTTCTTCGATGGTGACGGCGCGACTGCCACACTCGTAGCAGGCCGGTCGCGGCGGGACGAGGTGGGTCCCGCAGTCCGTACAGCGGCCGGCCAGCAGGCGCCCGTCCCCGAGCGCGTCGAAGAAGCCCGGGAGTGTGAACGGCGAGTCGGCGGTGACGTCCTCGGGTGCGAGTGGTCCGGTCTGGGTGATGTCGTGGTCGGACATGGTTCAGACCCCCGTCAGGACGTGTGCCGCGGTGTGGGCGTCGGCGAGGCCACCCTCGTTGACGAGCAGTGCGGTCCCGGCGTCCGGAATCTGCCGGTCGCCGGCCCGGCCCGTGAGCTGTTCGTAGGCCTCGACGGCCTGTGTCAACCCGGTGGCGCCGATGGGGTGGCCCCGCGCTTTCAGTCCGCCGCTGGTGTTGATGTGGACGTCGGTCCACCCGGGTGAGCGCTCGGCCGGGTCCCGGACTGTCTCGACGCCCCGGCCCTCGGGCGCGAACCCGACCGCCTCCGCGAGCATCGCCTCACAGACCGTGAAGGCGTCGTGTACCTCCGCGACGTCGACGTCCCCGGGTTCGATGCCGGCGTCCTCGTAGGCTCTGCTGGCGGCGACGTCGGCCCCCTCGAGGTAGGTGAGATTACTCTCCGCGACGGCGAGCGCGTTCGCGGCGGTGCCGACGCCCGCGACGCGGACGCTGTCGGCGGCGAGGTCGGCAGCCAGGCGCTCGCTGGTCACGAGCACGGCCGCAGCGCCGTCCGTGACCGGCGCACAGTCGTAGAGTTTCAGCGGCGGTGCGACGTACTCCGAGTCGAGCACCGTCTCGACGTCGACCTCGCGCTGGAACATCGCGCGGGGATTGGCGGCCGCGTTGCGGTGGTTCTTGACTGCGATTTCCGCGAGGTCCGCCTCGGTGACGTCGGTCTCGTGGAGGTACCGCCGGGCGATCAGGGCGTACTGGCTCGGAGCGGTGATGCCCGAGCGCTGTTCGAGCGCGCGCTCGAAGGCCGCCGCGAGGGCGTTCGTCGCGCCCTCGGTCCCGCCGGCGGTCATCTTCTCGACGCCACAGGCCAGCACGGCGTCGTGGACGCCAGCCCGCACGTCGCGGACGGCGTTCTTGAGCGCGAGCGCGCCAGCCGCCGCGCAGGCCTCGACGCGCTCGGCAGGACGGTTCTGCAGTCCGGCCCACTCGGCCAGCAGCGTCCCCTGCATGATCTGGTTCTCGTAGCGTTCGGACTGGGCACCGACGTAGAGCGCGTCGACGACCTCCGCGGGGTCGGGGAGATCGGCGAAGGTCTCCGCGAGTGCCCGCGAGAACAGGTCCCGGCCGGGCAGGTCTGTCCACCCGAGCGGGGACGTCCCAACTGCCGCGATGTGTGCGTCCGTCATCGAGCGACGGTTTCGCCGCTGTCCGCTTAACACTTCGCCCGTGTCCGAAGATGAACGGCCCCCACAGGGGTGGCGTTACTCGGGGACGTCGGCGGTCGCTGTCTTGCTGTCCCACCAGAGATAGGCGACCAGACCCGCCATCGCCACGACGGCGAGCAGGGTCAGCAAGCCGGTGACCATCAGGACCTGTTTGAAGCGTGTCGTCGCGCTCATGCCTCGTTCGGCCCGAAGGCTGTCGAGAACTTGTGTCTTCCTCTTCGGGCGATTCCCGGCCGGCGAGTTCACTCCCTCAGTCGCGCCCGGCCGTCCGAGACCGAGACGAGCCCGTCCGCTTCGAGGTCGGAGAGCAGGTCCCGGAGCCACTCGCGGCCGTACTCGCCGTCGGGGACGTAGTCGACGCGCACCCGCGGCCCGAGGTCGTCCAGCGCGAGGGAACCGTGTTCCGAGAGGGCGGCGACGATGCGCCCGCGGAACTGCCGCCGGCTGCCGTCGAACGACGGCTGGGTCGGCACGTCGGGCGCCGTGAAATCGCCCGTCTGGTAGGCGTGACACCACTCCCGCCACGGACACTCTGCCCCGTCACACGTGGGCGTCTTCTCACAGGCCACACCGCCCAGTTCCATGATGGCGTTGTTCCAGACGCGGGACTCGCCGTCGGGCATCAGCCGACCCGCGGCCCGCTCGAAGGCTGCGTCGTCGTCGGGCACGCCGAAGGCGCGATACAGCACCCGTTTGACGTTCGTATCCACCACGGCGTCACCGTTGTCGAACGCGAAACTCGCGACCGCGTTCGCGGTGTAGGGACCGACACCCATCAGCTCCGCGAGGTCGTCCGGCTCGCGGGGGAACTCCCCGTCGTAGTCGGCCACGATCTGTCCGGCGGCCTCGTGGAGGTAGCGCGCCCTGTTGTTGTATCCGAGGCTGTGGTCGGTCCAGAAGGCCACCACGTCGGCGCGGTCGGCCGCCGCGAGGTCCGCGACGGTCGGCCACCGGTCGAGGAAGGCCTCCCAGGCCTCGATCACCCGCCCGAGCTGGGTCTGCTGGCTCATCACCTCCGAGACGAGTATCTCGTAGGGGTCGGACGTCTCCCGCCAGGGGAACGACCGGTGGTCGTCCTCGTACCACTCGACGAGCGCCTCGCGGACGGCCGCCAGGTCGATGTCCGCGAACGGGTCGGACGCCTCGCCCGTCCCCTCACCAGGGTCGCTCCGGCTCGTCATCGTGGCGTGGCGACGACCCCGAGGTGGTCGTCGTGAAAGGGCTCCAGTCGCTCGGTTTCCAGCACCTCGTATTCCTCGCGCAGGTCGGCGAGCACGTCCGCGAAGACGTCGTCCGGCGCGCGCGTGACGTCCTCGCTGCGGGCCTTGATCGCCAGGAGCAACCGGCCCTCCGCACAGAGAAACTGCCGGTTCGCCCGGGCGACCCGGGCCTGGCCCCGCGTCGCGACGTCCTGGACCAGCACGTCGACCGGTTCGACGACGTGGGCGTAGGTCCCGGGCTTGCGGGCGTCCTTCAACAGCGGGAAGAGGTTCGACCGCGACTCCGCGACGTCCAGCAGGTCCCGCATCGGCCGGGCCGCAAACTCGACAGCGTAGGTCGGTCCCGCGAAGTCCGCGACGTGGCTGACCGTCGTCCCTGCGGCGGCTCCCAGGTACAGCACCGACTCGCCGCCGACCAGCCCAGTCTCCATTCCCGCCTCGAACATCGCAGCGAGTTTCGACCGATGGGGGTCCCACTGGCGCCACTCGCCGTCGGTCGCCTCGTCCGAGACCGGCTCGCCACGGGTCGCCAGGGCCGTCTGCGACCCGAACGAGCGGCGCTCGACGCCCGCGGGCAGAGTCACTCGGCATCACGAGCGCGGATGCGCTCGATACGCTCGTCGAGTTCGGCGGCCAGGGCCGGGCGGCGGTCGTCGCTGTAGTGGTCGACCCGGGCGGCGATGGAGAGTTTGCCGGCCAGCGCGCGGGCGGCCGAGCCACGCTGGGACGGCCGCGTGTTGCGGACGTACTCGTGGGCCTGGATGACACCGTGCTTGGGCGAGGGGGCGTCGCCCTGCAGGTGGGCAAAGAGCGCGTCCTCGGCGCCGAGGACCTGGACCGTGCCGCTGGGTTTCTTCGCGAGGGATTCGAGACCGCCCGCGAGCGAGATGAGCCGCGCCGCGAGCACCGGGCCCGCCAGTTCGGAGAGGTTCGGCGCCACCTCCGGGGCGGTGCGCTCGACGAACGCCCGCAGGCGGTCGGCCCGCTCGTCCAGGGACACGGCGTCGGCAGCGAGTCCGACCAGTTCCCGCTCGACCGGATTCGCCGGTTCGCGGGCGGCGAGGTCGCGGGCGTACGCCAGTCCGGTCCCGGCGTCGGCGTCGCGGCTACCCGCCCACTCGGCGACCCGCTCCGCGAGCTCGTTGGCCTGTCGCTGGCAGTCGTCCATGGCACGCACCGCGTGGACGAGCTGGCGGTCGTCGCTCCCCTCGCGTTCCGCGACTGCCGCGCGGGCAGCCGCGAGCGTCGCCCCGTGGAGGTGCTCGTAGTACTCGTCGGTGGTGTCGGCGAACCCCGCCTCGACGGCCAGCTCCGGCCACTCCGCGGGCGCCGAGGCATCCCCGGCCCGGATACGCTCGGCCCCGGCGGCCGGGTCACCCGGGGAGACCCCCGCGAACCAGCCTTCGTCTTCGTCCATACGTCCCCGTCGGCGTCGGGGTGCGAAAAAGCTACGCTCCGGGTCCCCGACCCTGAGGAAACTGCCGGGCTCGGCTCCGCCAGGGTGATTTTTGTGTCGGCACGTCGAACGGTGACGGAATGACGGACGGCGCCGACCCCGCCTGGCTCCGGGCGGAGCGCGAGTACGAGGACGACCGCTTCGAGCGCGGCACCATCCCGGAGCTGTTCGAGGACAGCGCCGAGCGACACCTCGACGGGGCGGCCCAGCTCTATAAGGGCGGCGTCTACGACCGCTCGCTGGCGGGCACGGTACCCCGCGCCCCGGCGGGCGAGTTCGCCACCCTCACCTACGGCGAACTCCGCGAGGTGGTCCGGCGGCTCGCAGCGGGGTTCCGGGCGCTGGGTCTGGAACCGGGCGACCGCGTCGCCATCTACGCCGACACGCGCATGGAGTGGGCGCAGGTCGACCTCGCCCTGCTCGCGGCGGGCTGTGTCGTCACGACCGTCTACACTGACTCGTCGACCGACCAGGTCCGCTACCTCCTCGAAGATCCAGGGCCGAAGGCGGTCGTTGCCGAGAACAGCGACCTGCTGGAGACCGTGCGCGACGTCGAGGACGGCATCGACATCGAATCGAAGGTCCTGATCGACGACCCACCTGGAGGCGTCGCCGGCGCTGACGCCCACACGCTCGGAGACGTCTACCAGCGCGGCCAGGAGGCGTTCGACTCCTCGGCCTACCGGGCGTGGATCGAGGAACGCGACCCCGAGGACCTGGCGAGCGTCGTCTACACGTCGGGGACGACCGGCGATCCGAAGGGTGTCCGGCTGACACACTGGAACTTCCGGTCGAACGTCCACCAGGTGCGCCGCCGCCTCGGGCCCCGTCCAGACCGCGGCTCGGCGGACATCGCCGTGGGTCCAGGCCTGCGGACGCTGTCCTTTCTCCCGCTGGCGCACGTCTTCGAGCGGCTGGCGGGGCATCTCCTGATGTTCGGCTCCGGCGCGACGGTCGGCTACGCCGAGAGCCCCGACACCGTCGCCGACGACATTCAGCGTGTGAGGCCGACGGCGACCACCAGCGTCCCCCGCGTCTACGAGCGGATCCTCGACTCGATGCGCGAGCAGGCCGGCGACGCCGGACCGAAACGTCGGGTCTTCGAGTGGGCACTCGACGTCGCCCGTGCCTCCCAGCGGACCGACGACCCAGGCCTCCTCCTGCGCGCGAAACGGACCCTGGCGGACCGCCTGGTCTACAGTACCGTCCGCGAGAACCTCGGCGGTAAGGTCGAGTTCATGGTCTCGGGCGGGGGCAGCCTCGACCCCGATCTCTGTCGACTGTTCGACGGCATGGGTCTCACTATCATCGAGGGGTACGGCCTCACGGAGACGGCGCCCGTGGTCAGCGCGAACCCGCCGGAAGACATTCGACCGGGGACGATGGGTCCCCCGCTGGTGGGCGTAGAGACCCGCGTCGACGAATCACAGGCGGCCGAGGGGGCGTTCCCCGACGCGACGGGCCCCGTCGGGGAGTTGCTCGTGCGTGGCGAGAACGTCACCGACGGCTACTGGGACGACCCGGAACGGACTGACGCGGTGTTCACCGACGACGGCTGGTTCCGGACCGGCGACGTCGTCGAGCGAACCGCCGACGGCTACCTGGCGTTCCGCGAGCGGCGCAAGCAGTTGCTCGTCCTCTCGACGGGCAAGAACGTCGCACCCGGCCCCATCGAGGACCGCTTCGCGACCAGCGACCGCGTCGAGCAGGTGCTGGTCGTCGGCGACGGCCGGAAGTTCGTCGGCGCCCTGCTCGTGCCGAACGTCGAGCGCCTGCGGGCGTGGGCGGGCGAGACCGGCGTGACGGTGCCCGACGACCCCGAGCGACTCGTCGAGGACGACCGCGTCCGGGAGTGGGTCGGCGAAGCCGTCTCGGCAGTCAACGCCGACCTCGACGAGGTCGAGCGCATCAAGGCGTTCGAACTCGTCGCCGAGACCTGGACCACCGACAACGACATGCTCACGCCGTCGATGAAGAAGAGGCGGGGGGCTATCGAGGCGCGCCACGCGGAGAAAATCGAGCGCATCTACGACGTGGGGACCGGAACTGACAGATAGCCTAGGCCAGCACGTCGACAGTTCGCTCGCGCGGTCCGTCACACTCGACCAGCAGCACCGTCTGCCAGGTGCCAAGGTCGAGCGACCCGTCACGCACTGGAACCGTCACGTCCGGACCAACGAGAAACGACCGGACGTGCGAGTCGGCGTTCCCGTCGAGTTCGTCGTGTCGCCAGCCCTCGTCCGGCACGAGGTCCGCGAGTGCCGTCTCGAAATCAGAGAGCAGTCGCGGTTCGGCCTCGTTGACCGTCACGGCAGCCGAGGTGTGTCTGACGAAGACCGTTGCCGTGCCGGACGCGTCGGCGGGCAGTGCCGCCTCGACGCGGTCGGTAACGTCGATGACTGAGAGCCGTTCGTCGGTCGAGACTGTGAACTGCGCCATACCCACGCCCTTCGGTCGGTCGCTCCCTCAACGTATCGATACGGGGACCCGACGGGTCGGTGGCGTGGTCAGGCCAGCCACTCCTCGGGTTTGGTGTCGTAGTCGACCTCGGTGGCCGCGAGGTGTTCGACCTCCTCCCAGTCGAGTTCCTCCTCGGTGAACTCCATGCCGTCGAAGCGGATGAGCCGGCCGCGCTCTGTGGGTTCGGGTTCGCTGTCGCGCCGGCGTGCGACCTCGATGTCGTGGTCGTCGTACTCCTTGACGATGGTCCGGAGGTTGACCGGCCGCCCCCAGAGTTCGAAGACCCGCTCCAGCGTGTTCTTGGCCTGTTCGATGTCCAGCATGACGCCGTTGTACTGGTGGTCGAGCAGGAGTTCGTTGCGGTTCTCGTAGTTGCCGTCGGCGACCACCACGGTGGGTTTCCCGAAGTTGGTGAACTGTAACATTAGCTTCTTCTTGACGTCCTCGTGGTCGGTCGAGGTGACGCGGTAGTCGTCCGAGGAGTGCATGTACTCGTAGGTGAAGTAGTCGTTGGCGTCGACGAACTCCTGTGTGAGGAACTCGTCGAGGAAGGTCACGTCGTTGTGGCTCTCCCGGACCTCGCGCATCCGGTCCCAGCCGACCGCGTAGTCGACGTCGGCGACGGCCTCCTCGACGCTGTCGTAGCGGGCGTCGTCGAACATGTACCGCGAGATGCGCTCGAGTTCGCTCTTGGAGATGCGCGCGAGGAACCCCCGGTACTGGGGTTTGACCAGCGAGTAGTGGCGCTGTGCCATCCCCTCGTAGGTCAGCACCTTCCAGGGGTACCGGTCGAGGTCGATCTCGCCGGCGCGGCCACGTTCGAGAGCCTCCGCGTCGAAGCGTGGGTCCGCGGGGTCCACGTCGTCGAGGGACTCGCTGTCGATACTGGCGACGGCGTCGTCCGGTTCGAGCAGGTCCATGACGCGCTCGATGTCGACGGTGTCCTGGAAGTTCCGCCAGGTCACGCCCTCGACCCGCAGGAGTTTCTCCGCGACGTGACGGCGGTTCTCGGTGTTCTCGATGTACTCCCAGAGCTGCATGCCCAGTTTGTAGGGGTTCAGCCCGGGCGCACCCAGCACCTTCGCCATGTGGTCGGCGTAGGTGATGAACTCGTCTTCCCCGGCGAAGTTCTCGTCGGTCATCATTTTCGACTCGAACAGGGCGGCCCAACCCTCGTTCATCACCTTCGTCATCTGCTGGGCGGCGAAGTAGTAGGCCTCGCGCCGGAGGATGCCGAGGATGTCCTTCTGCCAGTCCTCCATCTCGAGGGCCTTGCCGGCCTCGTCGTCGTACTGTTTGCCGTGCTTGCGGAGAAAGCCGAGCACGTCGGGGTCGGGCTCCTCCGGGAATGACGGGCCGTCCTCGTCCTCGCTCTGGGCCTCGAGCCACTCGTCGTCGAAGACCTGTCGTCTGACCTCCTCGGAGAGCTCCAGGTCCTCGAGTTCCTCGTCGATGTCGGCCGTCTCCAGTTCCGGCACGTCGCCGTCGGCGCTCACCGGTTCGTAGATGGCGTGCTGGTCGATGTTGTCCTCGAGACAGAGGACGTGATCGATCCACTTCTCGACCTCGGCGCGGTCGATCTCGGGATCGTGCATGTACTCCTCGATGGTGTCGGCGTGGCGGGCGAGCATCGCCGCAGCGTCCGGGTCGTCCGCGAAGAGGCCGAACCACTCGTTGTTGTTGAAGAAGTCGGCGTGGGCCTCGACGTGGGTGATGACCGCCTTCTGGTCCGCGAGGCTGTTCGAGACCTGGAGAAAGGCGTGGGCGGGGTTGTCGTTGTTGACGATCTCGAAGGCCTTGCCCCCGAGGAACTGGCCCTGCTTCTGCTGGCGGTCGTAGGCCATGCCCCACCGCCAGTGGGGGTAGCGCTGCTGGAAGCCCCCGTAGGCGATGAGTTCGTTCATCTCGTCGTAGTCGACGATCCAGTAGTTGACCGGATACGGCTCCAGACCGAACCGCGCCGCGAGATTCGACGCCTCCGTGACGACCTCCTCGAGCCGGTCGGCCTCGCGTTGCATCTCGAACTCGTCGGATGAAATCATTCGTTGTCCTCCGTGCTGAGTATCTCGTAGATCGCCCGGGTCACGTCCTCGGGGCCGGTGACGTAGGCGACGGCCACGTCGTCGCTGTCCCTGAAGTGGCGTTCGACCTCCTCGGCGTGGGTGGCGTTGATGGCGTTGCCCGAGGGCTGGGTCTCGACGTAGGCGTGGAGGTTCGCGTCGATCTCCTCCATCAGCGGGATGACGTTCTCCTCGGTGTCGTTGCTGGAGTTCTCGGAGTCGCCGGCCGCGAAGACGTAGCGGTTCCACTCGCTGTAGGGGTAGGCCTCCTCCAAGCGCTCGGCCGCGAGTTCGTAGGCGCTGGAGATGCGCGTCCCGCCGCCCGAGCGGATGCCGAAAAAGTCCGCGCGCTCGACCTCCCAGGCCTCGGCGTCGTGGGCGATGTAGACGAACTCGGCGTGGTCGTACTTCCCCTGGAGATACCAGTCCAGCGGGGTGAAGGTGCGTTCGACCAGTTCGCGTTTCTTCTGGCGCATGCTCCCCGAGACGTCCCGGATGTTGACGACCACGACGTTCTTCTCGTGTTCCTCCTCGATCTCGGGATAGCGGTA
>JAHENO010000244.1 GCA_018609945.1 Haloarculaceae archaeon
CGCGGTCGGGGAGCGGTTCCACGCTGCGACCTTCCCGGCAGAGTTCAGGGAGAGTTCGGGGAAAGCCGGGACGCAGCTCCTGGAGTTACTCGCGGCGACCAGCGACCTGTTCGAACCCGACAGGGCAGCCGTCCCGGCGGCCTACGTGGAAGCCGTCGAGCAGACCGAGACACCCTGTCACTACCCCGTCGTACTCGGCATCGTCACCCAGCAGTCCGGTATCGGTCGCACCGAGGCCTGTCTGCTCGCAGCCTACTCCTTCGTGACCGAACTGCTCGGGGCCGCACAGCGGCTCGGCTGTTTCGGCCACACCGCGATCCAGGCGGAGTTGACGCGTCTGCTCGGGGTGATCGAAGCGGTCTGTGAAATGTACGCCGACGCGCCGCTGGCGCGGCTCTCGTCGTTTGCCCCCTACGCGGAGATCATGGGCATGTCCCACGAGCGTGCGCAACGACGGCTGTTCATGAGCTGACGAACGGCTCCAGAACGCGGGCATCCCCACCGTGGATTGTGCGTTCGGAACCGACACGGCCCACGCCGTCGACGAGTACACCACCGTCGAGGCGATCGTCGACAACAGCCTCGTGTACGCGTCGCTCCCGCGAGCCTGGCGCGACCTCCAGGGGAATCCCCGGTAGTTCGGCACGGTTCGCCGCCGGTGACCGTCCGGCAACGGTGATTTGTATTTCGATATATTGGGAACAATACGCAATATTAATATCGCTCGACCCGAACGTGGACCTGTGACGATGACCGAAACAGACATCGAACCGGTCGCGACCGTGGATTCCCGGGGTGCGGCGTGTCCCGGGCCACTGATGGACCTCATCGGGAAGATCAGGGACGTGGAACCGGGCGACCTCGTGGTTCTCCTGAGCGACAACGAACAGTCACTGACGGACGTGCGGGAGTGGACCGAGGAAGCCGGGAACGAACTGGTCGAGGTCGACGAGCGCGACGACCACTACGCCTTCTACGTAAAGAAGGCATGACCCACCACGTCGTCATCGTCGGCGGTGGAACCGGCGGGACGGTGCTAGCCAACGACCTGGCGGACAGGCTCGCGTCCGAACTCGCGTCCGGTGAGGTCCGGGTCACGCTCGTCAACGACGATCCCGACCACGTCTACAAGCCGGTCTGGCTGTACGTCCCGTTCGGGCAGCGAGAGAGCGTGGACGGCCGTCGGCCCCTCGCCGACCTCGTCGCGGACAGTGTCACCCTCCGCATCGACCGTGTCACCGACGTCGACACGGACGCCAGACGGCTCCGGACACGCGAGGGCGCCCCGATTGAGTACGACTCGCTCGTGCTCGCGACGGGATCGCGGCTCGCTCCCGGGGAGATTCCCGGACTGCGCGAGGGCGGACACGACTACTACAGCGAGTCCGGGGCAGAGTCGCTACGCGAGGCATTGCTCTCGTTCACCGGGGGACACCTTGTGTTGAGCGTCATCGGGACGCCGCACATGTGCCCGGCGGCTCCGCTCGAGTTCGTGTTCATGGCCGACGACTGGTTCCGGAAGCGCGGCCTCCGGGAGGACGTCGATATTACCTACACGTACCCGATCCAGCGCGTCCACGGCAACCCCCACATCGCGGAGTGGGCACGACCTCGCATGGACGACCGCGACATCCACGTCGAGACGTTCTTCAACCCCGAGTCGGTCGATCCGGAGGACCGCCGAATCGCCACGATGGAGGGCACCGACATCGAGTACGACCTCCTGGTCGGGATTCCGCCCCATCGTGGTGCCGACATCGTCGCGGAGGCGGGACTCGGGGACAGCGGCTGGGTCGATGTCGACGAGCACACGCTCGAAGCCGAAAACGCCGACGGCGTCTACGCCATCGGCGACACCGCCGACACGGGCGTCCCGAACGCCGGCAGCGTGGCCCATTATCAGGCCGGCGTGGTCGGGCAACGGCTCGCGAGCGAGATCCGCGGCCGTCCGCCGACGGCGACCTACGACGGGAAGACCCTGTGTTTCATCGAGACCGGCATGGACGAAGCGTCGTTCGTCGAGTTCGACTACGACCACCCCCCATCGCCGGTCCCACCATCACAGAAGCTCCACTGGGCGAAACTGGCGTACAACGAGTCCTACTGGCTCACCGCACGGGGACTGCTCTGACGATGCCTGGGAACGCACCCACAGACGGGGCGGACCTCGAGGCGGCCATCTCCGAAAACCCGGAGGCCGTCGCGCAGTTCGTCCGCCGACTGGACGCGGTCAACGAGCTACTGGACACCCTCGCACTCGGTGAGAGCGCCCTCACCGACGAGATGGTGCGCGACCTCGCCGGCACGACGGCGACGCTGGCCGAGTCGGCCGACGGGATTGCGACCGAGGAGACGGTCGGACTGGCCGAGACCGTCGGACAGAACGGCGCCGAGTTGCAGGACGCGCTCGAATCGCTGGTCGCGCTCCAGCGGACTGGCACCCTCGAGGAACTGATCGAACTGGCCGAGGTGGTGTCGCTGCTGACGGCCGCCCTCGACGACGAGATGGTCCGGTCGCTCGCCGGAACCGGGTCCTCGCTCGGGGAACTCGCACAGACGGCCGCCGACAGTGGTACCCGTGACGGACTCGGAACAGTCCTGCAGGGAGTCGGAGACGCCGAACACGAGGAACCCGAGCGCGTCGGCCCCGTCGGTCTGCTGAGAGCCGCTCGCGACCCGGACGTCCAGTACGGGCTCGGACACGCACTCGCAATCGCCCGGGCGATCGGACAGAGCCAACGGAGTCAGGAAGCCGATTGACTGCGTGCGCGAACGACTCAGTTCCGTGACTGTGCGCCCTCATTCGCACAGGATTGTGTGATCTATGCACAAATCTTTTACTGGTCGGGCTCCTACCAGACTGTGATACGAATGCCCGACTCGATGATCGAACAACTCCAGCAGGACATGGAGTGTGAGGGGCTCTTGGAGTGTTTCCACGGCCTGAAACAGCTGGACAAGGATGTCTTCCAGGCGCTGGTCGATACCGACGAAGCACTGACAGTCGACGAGATCGCGGCGGCTGTCGACCGCGAGCGCTCGACTGCGTACCGTTCTGTCCAGCGGTTGCTGCAGGCAGGGTTCATCCAGAAAGAGCAGATCAACTACGACCAGGGCGGGTACTACCACGTCTACAGGCCGACCGACCCGTCGAAGATCGCCGACAACATGCAGCGCCTCCTCAACGACTGGTACGCCAAGATGGGCCAGCTCATCCAGGAGTTCGAGTCGAAATACGACCAGACCGAGTCCTCCGTCCCCTCTGTCGAAAGTTAGCTGTCCGTCCGACTGGCCCCTTTTCTCTCGGATGTCGCCCGCTCGTCGGGGGATCCGCGAACGCGCGATAATATTGTATATAATTCCCAAAACTATTAACTTCTATCGGTGCGTATCTCCAGGAGATGGCAACCGATACTGCCTCAGAGCGGAGTAGCGCGGCGCCGACCGATCCTGTCCACGTCGATGGAGAGAGCGCCCTCGAGGAGGCCGTCGACGACTACGACGTCGTCCTCGTGGACTTCTATGCCGACTGGTGTGGGCCGTGCAAGATGATCGAACCGGCGGTCGAGACAATCGCCGCCGGGACGAGCGCCGCCGTCGCGAAGGTCGACGTCGACGCGAACCAGGGACTCGCCGCCGCCTACGGGGTGCGGGGCGTCCCGACGCTCGTGCTTTTCGCGGACGGCGAACAGGTCGAGGAGGTCGTGGGCGTCCAGAGCGAGGCGGAACTCCGGTCGCTCGTCGGGACGTACACCGACTGAGTTACGCGTTCCAGACCACGAACGTCGCGGCCGTGATGGCAACCACGGCCCAGCCTGCGAGGCCGACGGTTGCGACGAGCGCGGCCGGCCCCTCGGGGACCGACGCGCCCGTGGGGGCCAGCGTCGTCACGAAGACGAGACTCCTGAACGCGCTGTTGGGACTGAGTGCCAGCAGCGCCGTCAGACTGTCACCCGAGACGAACCCGCCCGCTAGCGTGGTGAGAATCGCGCTGTCGAACCCGACGAGCAGCGCCACCACCGCGCCGACGCCGAGGGCGAGGCCCCCGCGACTCGACCGCGCCGCGGCGGAAACGAGTATCGCGAGTGCGAGCACGACGAGCGCGAAGGCAGCCGTGAGGAACACGAACCGGAGATACAGAACCGGCGAGTCGACGGTCGCGTGCGTGGCGGTAAAGGAGAGGTCGCGACCGGAACTGAACGGGACGAACAGTGCCGCGGCGACGAGGCCGGCGAGCACCGCGGCGAGGACGGCCACTGCCCGGCCGAGATAGACGCCACCGACGTAGGACACGCGAGAGACCGGATACGTTCGGACCGTCTCCAGTTCGCCGCTCTCGCGGTCACCCAGGATCGCGCGATACCCGAAGGCGAACGCGAGGATCGGCACGAGTACCTCGACCGGCGTGAGGAGATCCAGCACGAGCGCGATGTAGGTGCCGGCGACGCTCAGCCACGCGACAGCCGTCAGCAGGAAGACGTAGCCGGCCGCGAGGGCGAGCAGGGTCGGCGTCCGCAGGACCGTCAGGAACTCGCGCTGGGCAACTTCGCCGGCCCGCCGAACACTGCTCATGCGGCATCACCGCCGCGAATCCCGGCCTGCACACCGCCGTCGTCGCCGGCCAGTTTTTCGAGCGCGTCTTCGAGCGTCGCCGTCCCGGTCTCTTCGAGCACCGTCTCGGGTGGCGCACTGGCGACCAGTTCCCCGCGACCCAGGACGAGTACCTCGTCGGCAATGCGCTCGACCGACCGGAGGTCGTGGGTCGCGAGCAGTACCGCGTCGCCGTCCTGTCTGAGGCCGGCGATGACGTCCGTGATACGGCGGGTCATCATCGGGTCGAGGCCGCTCGACGGTTCGTCGAGGACGAGCACCGGCGGGTCGCCGACGGTCGCCTGTGCGAGTCCGAGCAGCCGCATCATCCCTCCTGACAGCGCCCCCACCCGACGGCCGGCGACCGTCGACAGACCGACGCGGTCCAGAATGGCCGCGACGTCTGTCTCCGCGTCGACGAGACGCCCGTAAAACGCGATCGTCTCGCGCACCGTGAACTGCGAGCGAAAGACGGGCTGCTGGGCGAGGTAACCGACTGCCCTGCCGGCCTCGCCGGTCACCGAGACGGTGCCGTCGTCGGGCGAGAGCAGTCCGGCGAGGATTCTGAGTAGCGTCGTCTTCCCCGACCCGTTCGGCCCCACGAGACAGGCGACCGACCCCGCCTCGACACTGAACGAGACGTCTTCGAGGACGGATAGGTCGCCAAACGACCGCGAGACGTCCCGGACCTCGACGACCGTCTCGGCGGATTCATCACTCCGGGCCGTCGCAACGGACTGGTCTGCCGTCACGAGTCTTCCTCCTTGCGCACCCGTTCGAGTACTGCCGGTCTGACCGGTTCGGTACGCGGCGCGGGGTCGACGACGCTCGCGCCCCGGAGACCGGGAATCGCCTGCTGGAACTGTCTGAGCGTGCCCACGGCCGGCGACCGGGCGAAGGCGTAGCCACCGGCCGAGCGCCCGGCAACGCGGTCCACGGCGTCGTCGGGCCGATAGCTCCGGTCGACAGTCCCGTCGCCGTCGCGGTCGAGGCCGGGCACCGCGCCCCAGTAGTTGCCGGTACCGTCCGTGGCCCAGATGTTGCGCGTCCCCCGGTTGCCCACTGAGACAGGGCGGTCGTTGGCCACGATGTCGTTCGCGACGACGGTGTTCGTCGGCAGGAGCGTGGCCGCCCGGATTCCGACGCCGTTGTCGACGACCGTGTTCCGGGCGTAGAGTGACCGGTCGGTACCGATACTGATTCCGACCGCGGTGTCGGTGACGACGTTCCCGACGGCGTAGGACGCACTGCCGGCGGTACTGATGCCGATCTCCGCGTCGGTGACGCGGTTGTCGACCAGCGCGTTCCCGGCCGGGCGCGTCATGACGATCAATCCGACACTGGCGTCGGTGACGGTGTTGTTGCCGACCAGCGCGTCGCTCGTGTACATCTCGTGGACGCCGTAGCGAAGCGACGACATCGTGTTGTCGCGGACGACGATGCCGTTCGCGTAGTGCGTATAGACACCATCCCGGCCGCCGACGAACTCCGAGTCCTCGACGACCATCGCCGAGTACATCGCGAGCACGCCCATGAACCCATCCGCCGGGCGGTCGCTCCCGCGGACGGTGCTGTCACGGACGACAGCACCGGTGCTGTTCAGCGCCACGACGCCGTTTGCTGGCGTCTCGATGGTCACGTTTTGCACGAGCGCACCGTGAGCGTCGGCGAGCCGGATGCCGGCGTCGCCGCGTCCGTAGATGAGACGGATGCGGTCGTCCCACGCCTCGGTCTCCGCCGACTGCCCGACGCGCGTGTCCCCGATGCCCTCGATACGGAGCGAGACCACTGCCACGTCCGGACTGCGGACCGTGAGCACCGTTCCGTTCCCCTCACCGTGGAGTACCGTGTTCTCGCCACTCCCGGCGATCGTGACGGGCTTCCGGATCGTGAGATTGACGTCGTAGGTGCCCGGCGGAACCACGACCGTGGAGTTCGGCGGGGCCCGTTCGACGGCCGTCGCGAGCGTGGGCGCGTCCTCGCCGACGACGACCGACGTGGGCCTGTCGAGCAACTCACGCGCACCGGCGACGCTGTCGTTCGCCCACTGCTGCTGGTCGGCGCGGCGCTCGGCCAGCCGTGTCAAGGGGTCGGTTTCACCGCCCGCGAGGCGGGTCCGGACCGTCGACCACGTGACGACCTCCCCGCCGTGCGCGTCGGCGAACCGCTCGGCGTCGACACGGTCGCCGAACGGCAGCGTCGCCGGGCCGCCCGGCGTCCGCGCGCCGCTATCGACGACGAAGGCAGCGTCCTCGGCCCGGACCCACCCCTGGGCGACACTGTTCCTGGCCCTGACGTAGCCCTCCTCGGTCAGGTACGGTTCGGTCCCGCTGAGGTCGGTGACGAAGATAGCCATCGGGCGACCGAACTGTTCGGTCCCCCCGGCGGCGTCGAGCGAGTTCACGAGTGCGTCCATCCCGTAGTAGCCGACGACGTACTCGTACTGCGAGTAGAACACCTCGGCTCTGGGCACGACGTACCCGGCCGAGTCGGCCTGCTGGATGTCCACGCCCGTCATGCCGGTCGAGAGCGTCTCGTCGAACGGGACCGGCGAGAGACTCTCCCCGCCGGACGGCGTCGCGGCGAAGCCCGTCGCACTCACGAGCAAGACGACACCAACGAGGATGCCCGCGTGGGTGACGTGCATGGTCACCCGCGCCCGAGTTGGGCAATCGTCTCCCGGGTCACGTCGTCGAACGCCAGCAGGTCGCCTCCCCACTCCTCGCGGAACTGTGCTGCCTCGTCGCTGTCTGAGAACGCAATGAGGTCCCGCCCCATCGCACCTTTTACCTCCGACCCGACGACGAAGGTGACCGACCCCGCGTCAACGAACGACGCGGCGTCGGGATGGGTCGAGATGAGCGTGTCACCGGCGTCAGTGATCAGTTCGTAGTCCACCGCCGTGTAGTCAGTCACGTAGAAGACCTGCCGGGACCACCCCCGGTCCTGGCGGTCGAAGTCGTACTGGAACGCTTCCCACGTACTGTCGAAGACGGCGGGGTTGTCGTGACCCGATGGTTGCTGGTCCGCGTAGAATATCTCCGCGCTCGGCCCCGGATGGTTCGGGATGACCATCCCACAGACCTCACACTCGTCGGACTGTGTCAGCGACACCGGGTCGGGCACGTCGCCGTCCGGTTCCGACCCCGAACAGCCGGCCAGCCCGACCGACGCCCCGAGGACTGTCGCGAGGACCGTTCGGCGAGTCACGCCCCACCGATCGTCTCCAGGGAGATTTCGGGCGGCCCTCCGCCGCTCGGCTGTCCGTCGGTCGGGGACGCAGGCTGGACACGTACCGTCGTGTCTCCCCGCCGGGCGCATCGCCGTACACCGACGGCCATCGCGTCTCGTCCGGCGACGGCCGGGTCGTGGTCGATCGTGGGACACAGGTCCTCCTAGCCGACACGCTCTGAAAAGTAGTCTGGTGCACCTCTCGAACGATTACCGATACGTTCCGAGACACCAGCGACGGTCACAGGTCGGCGCTGGCGACCGTCTTCACGTCGGAGAGGACGCGTTCGTGGTCGGGAGCGTCGGTTCTGTAGGCACGCTCGACGACGCCCTCGGGGTTGGCGAGGAACGTCAGGCAGAGATGCCGGAAATCGTATCCGGGGAGTCGATCCGACCGGCCCGCACCGACGCGGTCGTAGGTAATTCCGAGCCGTTCGTGGACCACGCGCTTTGCCTCCGCGGCGTCCTCGGGCCGGAGAAAATGCCAGTTGCCCACGTCGAGTGAG
>JAHENO010000245.1 GCA_018609945.1 Haloarculaceae archaeon
GCAGTCGAGTCCCTCCTCGAGGAACCGCTCGATGTCGGGGTCGTCGATGAGCCGTCGGATCATCTGCCGCCACCGGCCGGCCTGTTTCTTCCCGATGACGACGACGTCTGCGCCCTCGGCGACGACTTCCTCGAGGATCGTCTCCTCGACTAGCAACCCGTTCCGGACGACGTAGCGGGTGTTGGAGAGTGGCTCGAACGACTTTTCGACGGCGTCTTTGAGCTTGCGTCTCGTGACGCCGCCCTCGTTCTGGTAGAGGTTCACGTGTAGGACAGTGAGCGCGGCCTCCTGTTCCGTGGCGATGTCGATTGCCCGGGCGAGCGTGGCCCGCGACTGTTCCGTCAGTGGATACCGCACCGGGACGACGACCTTCATTACGCCGGCAGAGGCCCCCGCCCCACCTGAACCTTTCCAGTTGCGCCCGCGAGGGGATGTCAAAGCGCCGGGTTCGGCGGCGACGGGTCGCGAAGAACACGCATTTTACCGGGGACGGGCAACCAGCCGGCATGGAGACAGTTGCCGGCCCGGACGGCGTCGACCGCTACGTCGACCGCACTGACGGCAAACGCGGCGAGAAAGGTCCATTCTACGTGGTGTACGCCGACAACGACCGCACGACCCGCTGGGGGTTCATGTGCGGCAACTGCGACGGACTCGACAACGCTGTCGACACGATGGGTCGGGTCCAGTGCAACGAGTGCAGCAACCGCACCAAGGCCGAGGAGTGGGACGCGGCGCACGAGTGAACGTGATCGCTGGCTCGATGTACCGGGGAACGAATCAGACTGACCGCTGTAGTTCATTACCGGATCGACCGCACGACGTCGTGCGATCGACCTGGAAGACAGCTACCGCAGTCAGTATCAGGTCCGACGGCCGATCACGCAACGCCCCACGGCCGTCACTATGACGGATTCCTGTTGTATCAGCATCAGTTAGATACGTTTATTATCCGACCCGCGGTACGTTCGGTCGGATGGGAACTGTTAGCAGTTCACTCAGACAGGAGGCCAAGTCGATTTTCAGCGACCTCGGATACACTGTTTCCAGTGATGGTACCGAGTTCCGGGCGACACGCAAGTGGCGAGTCGTCGACGTCACGCCCATGCCGGAGCCGTGCGAGCCGCCCACAGCGGGAGGGTTGCGGTGTTTCGTCACCTGGGCCGAGTCCGTTTCCGCGGTCGAGCGACGCCTCCAGCGTGCCGACCCGGACTACGAGTGGGCGATCATCGGCGTCGCGGACGACGGCGACTACGACGTGGCATATACCTTCTAACCACCCGACTACGGCCCGTCTGTGCGTGCGAGTATCACTCACGTGGCCTTTATAATGGGTGGCGACCTACTTCAGACAATGTTCATCGGCCACGGGCTGGTAGCGTTCGCAATCGCGGCCAGCGTCGCCACCCGCCGCACGTGGTCGGCCGAGCGCGCACTCGCCGTCGGGCTGGTGGCGGGGCTGTTCGCGGCACTGCCGGACATCGACATGCTGTACGCCGTGGTCGGCCTGATCGGCGGCCTTGAGGGCGTGTTCGTCACCTCCGACGTGTTCTGGTCGGTCGCAAACGAGGTCCACCGCGGGGCCACCCACTCGCTGGTCGTGGGGGCGGTCGCCGCGCTGGGCTTTGCCGGATGGCGTGCACGTGCGGACCTGCGGTTCGGGAGCGCCGCCGTCGTTCTGCTCGGGGGACTCGTCGCGGTCGTGACCGCCGTCGGCGGCCCCGTAACCGGCGGCATCGTCGCCGTCTTCGTCGTGGGCGGCCTGGCCGTCGTCGCCCTCGCGGAACGGTTCGGATTCGGGGCGCGGACAGTGCTCGCCACGGCGGCGCTGGGACTGCTGTCCCACCCGTTCGGGGACGTCCTCGCCGGCCCCTCCCCTGGCCTGCTGTATCCGGTCGACGTGACGCTCCTGGGCGGGCAAGTGATCCTGCACGCCGACCCCACGCTCCACCTGCTCGGCGCGTTCTTCGTCGAATTGACCACCATCTGGCTGGCGCTCGCAGTCTTCGCCCACCTCCGTGGATGGCGGCTCCGCGACCGCGTCAGCCCCCGCGCGGCACTCGGCGTCGCCTACGCGGGCGCGGTGTTCGCGATCCCGGCACCGACCATCGAGGTCGCCTCGCCGTTCGTGTTCAGCGTCCTCGCTGTGGGCCTCGTGGGCGTGCCCTACCACCCCGGCGAGACGCCGGACCGGTTCTGGCGCACCGTCACGACGGCCCTCGCAGCCGTGACGCTCGCTGCGCTGGCCTACTCGGTGGCGTACGTCGTCGTCCTCGCGTAGGCTTCCCGGTGGTGCGTTCCCCCTAACCGACAGGCTTTCTTCCTCGCCAGCCCTGTATCGCCCATGGCAGATATCGGTGTTGAGGAGTTGCTCAGTGATCAACAGGTCAACGCCGTCCTGGCCTGGGTGCTCGTGGGGTCGCTCCTGCTGATAGCAGCCGGGAGTTTTCTGACCGGCGACGTCCTCTGGGCAGGGTTCGCGGTAGCCGTCGCCGCCATGGCACTCGTTCCGCCGGTCTCGTTTCGGTCCCCCCGGACGATGCTCCCCTGGGAGATCCTCCTGCTCGCGGGGCTGCCGATCCTGGGGCGGGTGGTGGCAACGTTCCGCGTGAGCAACCAGATCGCAACCTACCTGTCGGTGGCGGCGCTCGCGCTCATCATCGCCGTGGAACTCCACACCTTCACGAGCGTGGAGATGTCGTCCGCGTTTGCGGTGGCGTTCGTCGCGATTGCGACCATGGCGACCGCGGGCGTCTGGGCGGTGGTCCGCTGGAGCCTCGACGTCACGCTGGGGACGACGTTCATGTTCAAGCCAGGGTTGACCGAGGCCGAAATCGAGCGTGGCGTCATGCTGGAGTTCGTCGCGTCGACGGTGGCTGGCGTGCTCGGCGGTATCGTCTTCGAGTTCTACGTCCGCAGGCGCGCCACCCTCGGCACCCGTATCACTGACGACGCGTCCGGTGGGAGGGAGCCGGGCAGGGGGGCAGACTAGTGCGACTGCGTGACCGCGTCGGCCTGAGCGAGCGTCGCCAGAATCAGGCCACCTACGCCATGGAACTCCTGCTCGTGGGCATCATCTTCATCGGCATCGAACGCGGGAGCACCGGCGTCATCCTGAACGCGCTGGTCGGGTTGCTGGTCACGCAGATTCCGCCGCTCCTGGAACGGGACTACGACATCCCGATGGACCCTGCGCTGACGCTGTGGATCACGACCGCCGTCTTTCTGCACGCGCTGGGCGTGCTCGGCCTGCCGGGGAGCGAGGCGAACTTCTACGTCACCATCTGGTGGTGGGACCACCTCACCCACGCCCTCTCCTCGTCGGTGGTCGCGGCAGCGGGCTACGCCACCGCCCGTGCGCTCGACGTCCACTCGGAGAATATTCACCTGCCCCCGAAATTCATGTTCGTCTACATCCTGCTATTCGTGCTCGCCTTCGGCGTCTTCTGGGAGGTCATCGAGTTCGCACTCGGCGAACTCGCGGTGCTGACCGGCAACTCCGCCATCCTCACCCAGCACGGCCTGGAAGACTCGATGCTCGATCTGGTGTTCGACACGATCGGCGCCGTCGTCGTGGCGGTCTGGGGGACCGCACACCTGACTGGCGTCTCGGGCTACATCGCTGCTCGGCTGGACGCCAGGAGTACGAACTGACGGCCCCTCGATGGAGCGATAGGAGGCGACAGACGACGAGATGGTCGGCCGTCAGCGGAGACGAGTGGTTGAACGGATTTATACTGGACCGGTGGCAAGCGGCGAACGAGGATGGTCCTGCAGTTCATGACGACGCTGGCAGCGGGTGCAGTCTTCGGGCTGGCGCTTGCCGCACCGCCGGGGCCGATGAATGCGATCATCGCCGAGGAGAGCGTCCTCCGTGGGTGGCTGGCGGGATTCAAGGCCGGCCTCGGCGCGATGTCGGCCGATTTCTGCTTCTTCCTGCTGGCGCTCGTCGGAGTCGTCGCCTTCATCGACAATCTCCCCGTTCTTCGGGGCGTCATGGTCGGGATCGGCGGACTCCTGATGCTGTACTTCGCGTACGACGCCGTCCAGGACGTCCAGGCGACACTGGCTCCCGAAGCCGAGGCGGCAGGCCAGAGCAAAGGCTTCCGGAAGGCATTCGTCCTGGCGCTGACCAATCCCTACCAGATCCTGTTCTGGCTGACCGTCGGCGTCGGATTACTCAAGCGGGGCACCCACGACCTGCTCGCGGAGACGCCGTATCTCGGGGACGCCCTCGCCGGCACGCTGGTCGTCCAGACCGGCAGCGTCGCGCTGATCGTCGGCCTCTTTGGCGGCATCGTCATCTGGATCGTGGCCTTTCCCGCCACGCTGGTCGCTGCCGGCCGGCGGATCGAGGAACTCACGCCGGTCGTCGCCGTGGCCAGCGCGCTCGTGCTCGGCGGGTTCGGCGTCGCCTTCCTCTACGACGCGGCGACGACGCTACTCTAAGTCGACGCCAGCGACTTCGTCTTCGAGCCACTCCTGGATCCAGCGGACGCGCTTGATGCGCCGGTGGACGATATCGTGGGCGGTCTGGCTCTCGACGCGCTCGCGGGCGTCCTGGCCGCGTTCGATGACCCGCCCGACCATCTCCGCGGCGTCCATGTGGGTCCGGGCCTCGTAGCCCATCCGCAACAGCATGAGGGCCGCGCCGTTCGCGCCGACCTTGTCGAGGATGTCCGCCTCGATGAGACACTGGGTCTCCAGGGGGAGGTCCGTCGGGTCGCCCTGGTAGGAGTGCTCTTCGACGGCCGAACACACCTGGTCGACGAACGACTGTGGGTAGTCACACTGTGTCGTCAGGTACTCCCGGGCGATGCGGGCACCCTCTTCGGCGTGGACGTCCTGGTCGACCTCCAGTTTGGCGATGTCGTGGAACAGGGCCGCGACACGGGTCACGTCGACGTTCGCGCCCTCCTCGCGTGCGATTTCGGCCGCGAGGTCGACCACGTTGCGGATGTGGTTGAACCGGTAGGCCGCGGAGTGCCAGGGGTACCACCGCATCCGGCCGCCGTCGTCGTCGTTCTCGACGCTGGCGGCGAGGTAATCGTGGACGAATTCCTCCATCGCAGCGAAATCCTCGGCCGAAACTGGCGACTCGCGTATCTCAACACCCACAGCACCACCTCCTCCACCTTGGGCGAACATTGTTGATCATCTTACTGGTAAAAACGTTAGTTCGGGTCTTTAGCGTTACGACACGGCACTCTCGCGCCGGCGGAGAAAGTCAGAGGCTCTGTCCCAGTCGGGGTAGCGCCGGGGTTCGGGACGGCACCGACTGGGCACACCACACGTGACGAGGTGGCTCACTGTACACCGCTTTCGTCCAGGTATGTTCGTCTTTAGTTTGTTTCCTACGACCCTTCAACATCTCCATGGTACAGTCCGGGTGCATTTAACTTTTTTTCCAAATGAGTGTCCAAATCGATTGCGGAGCGGAGCCGGTCGGACAGCCGTGGTGGGCGGACCGCGTACGTTTATGCCCTCCGCAGGCGAACGACCGGGCATGGAGATACGAGAAGCCCGCCCGGGCGACAGGCCCGCGATCAGGGACGTCGCGCGCCGGTCGATGCAGGCGTCGTACTCCCTGGATCCGACGGCCATCGTGGTCGCCATCGAGGAGTGGTACGACGAGAACCGCCTCAAGGACATGCTCAACGACGAGGACAAGCTCCTCCTGGTCGTCGAGGCAGACGACCAGGTGGTCGCATTCTCGGACAGCGTCCGGACCGGGGACACCACTGCCGAGATACTCTGGCTGCACGTCGACCCGAACTATCGGGGCGAGGACTACGGCGAGCAACTCTTCGAGGCCACCCGGAACCACCTCCGGTCGATCGGTGCAACCAACCTCCGTGGGCGCGTCCTCGACGACAACGCCGGCGGGAACACCTTCTACGAGCGCCAGGGACTGGTGAAGATCGGCGAGGCCGAAGTGGAGATAGATGGCACGCCCTACCTGGAAAACGTCTACGCCGAAGTCGATACCGAGCGGATCGAGGAACTCGAACTCGAGGACGGGACGACCGTCTACGTCGACCACGAGAACCAGGAGATCGGCTCGATCGACGACTTCCACGTCGTCTACACGACCCGGGAGGGCGACGAGATCTACGGCTACTGGTGTGCCAAGTGCGAATCCTTCGCCAACGCCATGGACGCGATGGGGCGCATCCAGTGTGACGAGTGTGGCAACGCCCGCAAACCCACCCGCTGGGACGCCGCCTACATGTAACCGTCCCTCGGGGAGAGGACTCTCCCGCTGTGCGGCGTTCAGTCCTGGGTCGCGCCGGCCCCGTCATCGACGGGTGCGTGAATTGCCCGGTATCCCCCGTCAATGGTCTGGACATCGTCGACCGCGTACAGCCGGATGGAGCGTTCCTGCTTCGTGGTGACGGGGAACCCGTAGTGTTCGGCCTCGTATTCGAGTGTCTCGCCGGCGTCGCGGCGGTCGGCGACGAACTCGCGGTGGTCGGCCACCCGCGTCTCGACCACCTCCCGGGAGAGGGCCGGGACGTCGGCGACGCGCCCGTCGAAGACCGCGGCGAACTCCCCGTCGCGTTCGTATCCGACGGAGTTCCGGCCGGCGACCAGTGCCGCGAGCGAGGTCGTCCCGGTTCCCCAGAACGGGTCGAGAACGGTGTCACCGTAGACGCTGTACATGTTGATCAACCGGTAGGGAACCTCGAAGGGGTAGGCCGCCGACCGGTCCCGCAACTCCCCGCCCGCGAGCGCCTGGTGTTCGCCGCGGATGTCGGTCCAGACGTCCGAGAACCACCGGTTGCGCTCCTCCCAGAAGTAGGCGGCCTCGTACCGGCGCTCCGCACCTGGTTCGAACTGCCGGGACTGGCTGCCGTTCCGGAAGACGAGAACGTACTCGTGTTCCAGCGTGACGTAGGCGTTGGGCGGGAGCATACCGGAGCCCATGAACTTCGCCGCCGAGTTGCTCGGCTTCCGCCAGAGCACCTCCGGGAGCGGGTCGAATCCCCGCGCCTCGAAGGCGTCGACGACCCGGGAGTGGTTCTGGTAGACGCGGAAGGTCCCGTCGAGCGTTCGGGTCGCGTCCCCGACGTTGACGCAGGCGATGCCCCCGTCGACGAGGACGCGTGCGAGTTCCGACCAGACATCGTCGAGCACCGCGTGCATCGCCTCGAACGCAGCGGGCCCGTCGCCGCGGTCCAGCGCGTCGGCGACCGCCGGGTTCAGGTCGGCGAAGACGCCGTCCCACATCTCGACCAGCGGGTACGGGGGCGAGGTCACCACGAGTTCCACCGAGTCGGCCGGGAGCGCGTCGAGGCGCCGGGAATCACCGACGACCACGCGGTGCGCGGTTTCCAGGTGCTCTTCGGCGGCGTCGAAATCGGGCGGATCGAATCCGTGCGTCATTGTGGGTCAGCGAGTCGGGAAGTCGCGTCCCCGATCCGGGCGTTGCGTATCGACCCGTCCCAACCAGCGGTTCATACGACAACTGTCGCCGTCCGATGGCAAAAGCGATTCCCAGTCCGCGGCCACGTACACTCGGTGGCTGGTGACGCTGGAGAACGGTCATCTCGCTCTTGAGGACGGTGGGACGTCACTCGAGAGTTTCGGGTGTGCCCGTCAGGACGCCCCGCAGTTTCGTAAGCGGCTCACCCACCCTGAGGCCGTCGGGCGTAATCTCGAACTCGCGGAGCGTGCGCTCGTAGTCGCCGGTGCGCTTTTTCAGGACGCCGATAGCCTTCCGGAGTTCGCCCCGGAGTTCGATGTGCCGCAGGAAGACGATGCTGTCCGCGAGGTAGCTGATGTTGTCCTGTGTGGCGTTGAACGACCCGGTGATCTCGGCGGTCTCGTCCACGAAGATACCGGTCACGCCCTGTCGCTTGAGATACCGGCCAAGCGCGTGCAGGTGGGTCAGCATCGGCGGCGTCGACCCCTGGAGTGTCAGGCGGTAGCCCGCAACGCCATCGAGCATGACCAGACGGGTGTCGTGTGCCTCGACCTCCCGTCTGACGTGCTCCGCGAACTCCTGTGGTGGTTCACCGGCGACGGCGTCCGTCGGCTGTCGGTCAGGGTCCGGACCGATGGCGACGCAGTGACAGTCGCGCTCGTCGACCACAGTGAGATGCTCTCGAAGGCAGACATCGAGGCGGCCCGGCAGATCCGCGAGACGCCAGTCGAACACACCAGCGGACTCGAGATGTGGCTGCTCCGGTGGCTCGTCACCGCGTCCGACGGGGAACTGTCCGTCGAAGAGAAGACCGAACAGAAACAGGGAACGCTCGTCATCACCCTTCCCGCAGCCCCATAGCGCGGAACGTAGTGCCCGGCGCGCGTGACGAAGGTCTCGCCTCTCGGCGGTGGCCAGTGTGGACGAACACCACTCGCTGTCACGCTCGCGGGGTACCTGACCGACACCGTAGCGAGCGGCCGCGAACCCGATAGGCATACGTGCCTCCCTTCGTACAACCGGTGTATGGAGTACACGACACTCGGATCGACTGGAACGCGCGTCTCGCAGCTGTGTTTCGGCACCTGGCGGTTCGGCCGGGAGACCGGCGGCGTCGTCGAGACCGAGCGGGACGAGGCCCACGAGCTGCTCGACGCTGCCTGGGAACACGGCATCAACTTCATCGACACGGCGAACGTCTACGGATCGCCGAACGGCACCAGCGAGGAGTACATCGGCGAGTGGCTGGCGGACCACGACCGCGAGGATTTCGTCATCGCGTCGAAGGTGTACTTCCCGTTCGACGGGTGGGGCGACCCCGGGCCGAACGACCGCGGCCTGGGCCGCAAGCACATCCGTGCCCAGATCGAGGGAACCCTGGACCGGCTCGGAACCGACTACCTGGACCTCTACTACATCCACCGCTGGGACGAACACACGCCCATCGAGGAGACGTTGCGGACGCTCGACGACCTCGTCCGTGAGGGGACGGTCCACTATCTGGGGGCGTCGACGATGGCGGCCTGGCAATTGACGAAGGCGCTCTGGAAGAGCGACGTCGAGAACCTGGCACGCTTCGACGTCACGCAGCCGCTCTTCCACGCCGGGTATCGCGACGACGTGAAAGACTACCTGGACGTCTGTGCGGATCAGGACATCGCGGTCTGTCCGTACTCGCCGCTGGCCGGCGGGTTCCTGACGGGGAAGTACGAGCGAACGGACGACGACGACCCGACGGCGTTCAGGGGCCCCGAGGGTGCTCGGGGCAGTCTCGACGACAGCTTCGAGGAGTACTATCTCTCCGAGCGGGGCTGGCACGTGCTGGACGAAATCCGGGCGGTCGCCGACGAACTGGACGCCACGCCCGCCCAGGTGGCGCTCCGGTGGCTGATCGAACAACCCGACTTCACGACGATTCCCATCGTCGGCGCACGGACGCCCGAACAGCTGGCAGAGAACGTCGGCGCGGTCGACATCTCGCTGTCGGACGGGCAGTTCAACCGCGTCGTGGATGCCCGGTACGCGTCGGACGGGCAGCGCTGGGGCCACCGGCAATAACGTCGCGGAGCCGCTCTCCCGAAACGAACCCGACAGTCACTGCCCCACGTCGACGTCACGCGTCCGGTCGCGGAAGTCGTGTTCGTAGCCGACGGGACCCGCGGCGCCGTGGCGTTCCAGTTGGCGAGCGACCTCGGCGACGTCCGCCGGGCCGGCGAACGCGAAGAGGGCGTCGGCGTAGGGGAGGGCGGTCGCCATCCCGCGGCAGGTCGGCTCGTAGCCCTGCGTCGCGGCGAGGGGGTTCAGCCAGATCACCGACCGGGATCGGCGGGCGAGCCATGTCACACCCGCCTCCAGGTCCCCGACGTCGCCGACGTCGAGGCCGTCGCTGACGACGAGCGTCACCGTCCGGCGACCGACCGCGCGGGGCCAGCGTCGCCGAAGCGTGTCCAGTGCGGCACCGATCTGCGTGCCGCCACCCCACGCGATCTCGGCTCGTTCCAGGGCACCCGCGGGGTCGCCCGCCGCCCTCTCGAAGATGTCCGTGACTTCGCGTATGTCGGTGTCGAAAAAGAACACGCGCACTGACCGGCCCTCGCCGACGAGGTCGTCCAGAAAGGAGAGCAGAAACTCCCTGTCGATGGCGTCGAGGACGGACTGGCTGACGTCGACCAGCACGCAGGCCCGGACGTCGGACTCGGCTCGTTCCCGTGTGGGAAGGTGCATCGCCGCACCGCCGGTGGCGAGGCTCTCGCGGAGCGCCCGGCGGGCGTCGACGGCGTCGCCGGCCCGCGAGCGGGTCCACCGCCGGCCGGACAGCCTCGTCAGGGCCCGCGTGAACCGCCCCATCGCGCCCCGCTCGAGTTGGCTCCCCGCTGTCTCGTCCGCGACGACTGTGCGGTCGCCTGCCGCGCTGTAGGTCCCTGCACGCTGGTCGCTGGCCCGATCCACGCCCGGGTCGGCCGGCGAGTCGGCCACCCGCCGTGACTCGACAGACGCCTCGCTCTCCGAGAGGGTCCCGTCGCCGGCCAGCGCGTCGTCGACGTCCGCGGCCTCGGACACCCCGGTGACGTCTGTCCCGGGTGTGCTGTCAGTGTCCCCGTCGTCGGCTCTGTCACCGACGTCGTCGACGGACGCAGTGGCTTCGAGACCGGTCCGGAGGCGATACCAGAACTCCGGGAAGTGGTCCGCGAGTACCTCCCGGTCGCGGGGATCGGTCACGAGGGTCGCGGCGAGGGCCGTCCGGGCCCGCCGGCGGTCGGTCAGCCCGACGCGGACCAGCGCCTCTACCGCCGGGAGCGCGGCGTTGGCCGGAACCGACACGCCCTCCCTGCGGAGCAGGCGGACGAGGCGGACGACCTCCCGGAGGACGTGGTCGCGTGCGGCCGTGAAGTCGGGGACGTCAGAGCGCATGAGTGGCCTCCGTCGTCAGGCGTCGATCTCGGCGGCCTCCCGCGCCTCCCGCGCGGCGTCGACCAGCCCGTCGAGCAGGTCGGTGTCCACCCGCTGGAAATCCTCCGCCTCTTTGAGGAGCGCGCTGACGGTGCGCTCGATCTCGGCGGGGGTGATCTCCGAGTCGTCGCCGTCGGCCCGGAGCATCGCCACCGCACGCGCCCAGTCGAGCGTCTCCGCCACGCCCGGGTGTTTGAGGAACGACTCCTCGCGGAGTTGCTGGACGATTGCACACACTTCGGCGGCGACGGCAGCGTCCAGGCCCGGGACCTTCCGGCGGACGATCTCGAGTTCTTCCTCGAAGGTCGGCGGCTCGACGTAGCGGTACAGACACCGTCGCTTGAGGGCGTCGCTCAGCCCGCGCGTGCGGTTGGAGGTGATGACGACGATCGGCGGCTGGTCGGCAGTGACAGTCCCGTACTCCGGGATGGTGACCTGGAAGTCCGACAGCACCTCCAGGAGGAACGCCTCGAACTCCTCGTCGGCGCGGTCGATCTCGTCGATGAGCAGGACCGGCGGGGTCCCGCCCCCGTGGCGGAGCGCGCGCAACAGCGGCCGCTCGAAGAGGTAGTCCTCCGAGAAGACCGACTCGGCGACGCCCTCGCCGTCGCGGGACTGGATCTCCAGCAGTTGCTTCGTGTAGTTCCACTCGTAGAGGGCGTGCTCGGCGGCCAGTCCCTCGTAACACTGCAAGCGGACGAGGTCGGTGTCGAACCCCTCCGCGAGGACCTTCCCGAGTTCTGTCTTGCCGGCGCCGGGTTCGCCTTCCACGAGGAGGGGTTTGCCCATGCCCAGCGCGAGACGGACCGTCGTCACGAGATCCTCGTCGGCGACGTAGTCGGCCGCCTCGAAGATCTCCCGCAGGTCGTCCTCGGTGAGGTCGGCCAGCCCGCGCGATTCAGCCACTCGTCGCCACCTCCCTGTAGCGGTCCGGGTCGTCCCTGAAGGCGTCGGCACAGCCCTCTCCACAGAAGTGGTACGTCTCGCCGGCCACCTCGACGGTCGCGGCCGCCTCGTCCACGGCGACGTCCATCCCACAGACCGGGTCGACCGCTATCGCCTCGTCTTCGACGTCGCCGTCTGTCGTCCCGGCGTGCTCGCTGGGGGTCTCCTGGCCTGCGACAGCCGACTCGGACTCGATTGCGTCGCTGGCGTCGGCGGTGTCGATGGCGATGGGGCCCGCCACGCCGCGCCGGCGGCCGACCAGTTCCGCGAGGACGCTCACGGCGATTTCCTCGGGCGTCTGTGCGCCGATGTCGAGGCCAGCCGGGGTCGTCACGGCGTCCAGCACGGCTCGTTCGTCCAGCCCGTGGCGGTCGGCGACCGCTCGGGCGACCTCGTCCCGGCGTTCGTCGCTGGCGACCAGTCCGACGTAGCCCGCGCCCGCGAGCAGGCCTGCGGCGACGCCGAGTTCGTCGAACTCGCCCATCGACGCGACGACGACTGACTCGGCGCCGTCGATAGCGTCTGCCACCGCGCGGGCGTCGGTTGCGGGGACCGTCTCGCTCGTGGCGTCGGTTTCGGCCCCGGGCCCGCCACTGTCCGGGGCCGTCACGACTGCCGTCCCGTAGCCCACCTCGTCGGCGAGGCGTGCGACCGCGCTGGCGATCGGTGACTCGCCGACGACGACCAGCCGCGGGACCGGCGTCACGGGCTCGATGAACACCTCCAGCGTGCCGCCGCTGTGGCAGGTCATCGGGTACGCCTCGACGCCCGGTCGGTTCACGTCCGCGGGATCGGGTGCGAGGCCCACGAGGACGGGGTCGCCGTCGGCGAGTGCCTCCGTGGCGCGGTCGACGACGACCGACTGGGCGCACTCGGCTCCGCCGACCCACCCCACCAGGTCGCCGTCGGCGGTCACCAGTGCGCGGTCCCCGACGTTTGCCGACACCGGCGGCTCGCGGCGGACGACCGTCGCGCGTGCGTACGGTCGACCCTGCGTTTCGAACTCGGCGGCGACCCGCTCGACGCGGTCGGGGGATTCCCCCCCGGTCCGGTCGCAGATCCGAACTGCGTCGCCGGAGTCGTCGTCGGTCATCTGCCGGTTCGTCTCACGGCGTCAGTCACCCGCAGCTTCCTCGCCGTCGATGTCCAGTTCGAGGTCCTCGGCCGGGTCTTTCGCGAGGCCGGCCTCCTCGAGTTTCCCCCAGACCCGGTCGGGGGTCATCGGCATGTCGACGTGGCTGACGCCAGCGTGCTCCATCGCGTCGACGACGGCGTTGACGATCGCCGGCGGCGACCCGACCGTGGGGGACTCGCCGACGCCCTTCGCGCCGATGGGATGGTGGGGCGAGGGCGTGACCGTGTAGTCGGTCTCCATCTCGGGAATCTCCATGGCCGTCGGGAGCAGGTAGTTCATGAAGTCTCCCGCAGTGACGTTGCCGTTGTCGTCGTAGGAGACGTGTTCCATCATCGCCGTGCCGATGCCCTGCGCGAGGCCGCCGTGAATCTGTCCCTCGACGACCATCGGGTTGATGCGGTTCCCGCAATCGTCCAGCGCGTAGAATTTCCGGATGTCGACCTCGCCGGTCTCCCGGTCCACCTCGACGACGCAGACGTACGCGCCGAAGGGGAAGGTCATGTTCGGCGGGTCGTAGTAGTCGACCGCTTCGAGGCCGGGTTCCTGGTCCGGCGGGGAGTTCATGTAGGAGGCGCCGGCGATATCGGCGATCGAGAGTGACTGTTCGGGGACGCCCTGGACGTGGAACTGGCCGCTCTCGCGGTCCCAGACGACGTCTTCCTCGGCGACTTCGAGTTCGTTCGCCGCGATGGATTTGGCCTTCTCGCGGACCTTGCGTGCCGCGACTGCGGTGGCCGCGCCGCCGACCGGCGTCGACCGCGAGGCGTAGGTGCCCAGTCCATAGGGTTCGGTGTCGGTGTCGCCGTGTTCGACCTGGACGTCGTCGACGTCGAGCCCGAGTTCCTCGGCGACGATCTGGGCGAAGGTGGTCTCGTGGCCCTGTCCCTGGGTCTGGACGCCGATTCGAACGGTGGCTTTGCCCGTCGGGTGCAGCCGGATCTCCGCGGAGTCGAACATCTCGACCCCGGCGATGTCACACTGCTTGCCCGGCCCGGCGCCGACGATCTCGGTAAAGGTCGAGAGGCCGATCCCCAGCAGTTTGTCGTCGTCTTTCTCGATGCGCCGTTGTTGTTCCTCCCGGAGGTCGTGGTAGTTCGTCGATTCCAGCGCCTTGTCGAGGGCCCGGTGGTAGTCGCCCGAGTCGTAGGTCCAGCCCGTGGCGGACTCGTAGGGGAAGGCATCTTCGGGGATGAAGTTCTTCCGACGGACCTCAGCTGGGTCCATGTCCAGTTCCTGGGCGAGAACCTTCACCATGCGCTCGATGAGGTAGACGGCCTCCGTGACGCGGAACGAACACCGGTATGCGATGCCGCCGGGTGCGGTGTTCGTGTAGTAGGCCTCGAGTTCGCCGTGAGCGGCGTCGATGTCGTAGGAGCCGGTGAAGATCTTGAAGAAGCCGGCCGGGAACTTCGAGGGCTGGGCCGCGGCGTTGTAGGCACCGTGGTTCGCCAGCACGTCCACGTCGACGGCCGTGATCTCGCCGTCCTCCGTGGCGGCGATCCGTCCGGTCATGTCGTAGTCGCGGGCGAACGAAGTCGTCTGGATGTTCTCGGACCGCTCCTCGACCCACTTGACCGGCTGTTCGAGGACGTACGAGGCCGCGGCCGCGATGACGTAGCCCGGGTAGATGGGCACCTTGTTCCCGAAGCCGCCGCCCACGTCTGGGGAGACGATCCGGACCTTGTGCTCGGGGATGCCCGAGACCATCGAGAACAGCGTCCGGTGGGCGTGTGGCGCCTGGGAGGTCATGTGGACGGTCATCTTCTCGTTGTCCTGGTCCCAGTCGGCCACGCACCCGCAGGTCTCGATGGGCGCCGGGTGGAGCCGCTGGTAGTACATGTCCTCCTCGACGGTGACGTCGGCGGCCTCGAAGGCCTCCCTGGTGGCCGCCTCGTCGCCGGTCTCCCAGGTGAAGATGTGGTTCGACTCCTGGTCGATGTCCTCTCGGACGACCGGCGCGTCCTCCCGTTTTGCCGTCTCGGCGTCGACGACCGGCTCCCGGGAATCGTAGTTGACCTGGACCTTTTCGGCGCCGTCCTTGGCGAGATAGCGGTCCTCCGCGATGACCGCCGCGACCTCCTGGGACTGGAATTTGACCTTGTCCTTGACGAGCACCTCCTGGGTGTCGTCCATCAGCGTCGGCATCGTCGCCAGGTCGTAGGCTTCGAGGTCCTCCGCGGTCAGCACCGCGACGACGCCGTCCATCGCCTCGGCGCGTTCGGTCTTGATGTTCTTCACCTCAGCGTGGGCGTGGGGGCTGCGGACGACCTCGCAGTGGAGCATGCCGTCTTTCTTCACGTCGTCGACGTAGTTGCCCCGCCCGGTAATGAACCGACGGTCCTCCTTGCGTTTGACCTCCTCGCCCATGCCCCCCCGGCCGTGGCCGCCGTGTTCCTCGGGGTCGGGGCCGCCGTCCTCGTCGTGTCTGTACTTCGCGTCCGGTTTCTCGCGGGTGTCGCTGCTCATTCCTGGTCACCTCCGGGATACTCCCGCGTCAGGTCGGGGCCCGTACAGCCGCCGTCCGTCTCGACGCCGCCGTCGGGCGCCGTCTCCATGCTCGCCCCCTCGTGTTCGACCGGTGATTCGGGCGGCTCCCGGTCGTTTAGGACGTCCGCCGCGTACTCGATCGACTTGACGATGTTCTGGTAGCCCGTACACCGACAGAGGTTCCCGCTGATGTTCTCGCGGATCTCGTGTTCGGTCGGGTCGTCGTTTTCCTCCAGCAGTGCTTTGCCGGCCATGATCATACCCGGCGTGCAGTAGCCACACTGGAGGCCGTGCATCTCGTGGAAGCCCTCCTGGATGGGATGCAGGTCGCTGTTCCCCATGCCGGCCTCGGGCTGGTCCTCCATGCCCTCGACGGTCGTGATCTCGCTGCCGTCGGCCTGCACCGCGAACAGCAGGCAGGACTTGACTGCCTCGCCGTCCTTGTAGACCGTGCAGGCGCCGCAGTTGCCCGTGTCACAGCCGATGTGCGTGCCGGTCAGGTCGAGGTCCTCGCGGATGGCGTGGACCAGCAGCTTCCGTGATTCGACGCGCAGTTCGTGGTCGGTGCCGTTGACCGTGAGCGTGATGTCCTTCTCTGCCATTGTCAGTCACCTACCGCCATCTGGTCGGTGCCGTACCTGGCGGCCGGCCCGTCGTTGCTCGCACGTTCGGTCGCGTCCGCGAGCGCGCGCTGGGTGAGCACGCGAACCATGTTGCGTTTGTACTCGGCACTGCCGTGCTCGTCGGACTCGGGGTTGGCGTGTTCGGCGGCGAGTTCGCCGGCCTGCTTGAACAGGTCGCCGGACGGCCGTTCGCCCTCGAGGTGGTCGGCCGCGTCCGGGACGCTGACGTTCGTGATGTCCACGGCGGTCAGCGCCACCGTCGCGTCGGTGATCCGACCCCCGTCGAGGACGACCCTGGCGGCGGAGCCGGCCATCGCGTAGTCGCCGACCTTCCGTTTCAGCTTGTGGTAGGCACTGCCCTCGTCGTCGCCCGAGGTCGGCACGCGAACCTCGGTGATGAGTTCGTCTTCCGCCAGCGTGTTGTCGTAGGGGAGCAGGAAAAACTCGTCCGCGGGAATCGTCCGCTCGCCGCCCGGGCCGTGGGCGACGACCTCGCCCTCGTGGGCGAGGAGTACGGTCCCCCAGTCGCCCTTCGGGTCCGACTGGGCGATCGATCCGACGACAGTGCCACGGTTCCGGATCTGCGGATCGGCGACGAGCGGTGCGGTGTCGGCGAAGCTGCCGTACTGGCGGTCGATCAGCGACGACTCCTCGACGTCGGCGTGCCGTGCGAGCGCGCCGAGTTTGAGGTAGCCGTCCGCCTCCTGGAGGTAATCGAGTTCGTCGATGCCGTTGAGGTCGACGACCGTCTCGGGACGGGCCAGCCGGAACCGCATCATCGGCACCAGGCTCTGTCCGCCGGCCAGAATGGTCGGCTCGTCCAGGCTCTCGATCAGGCTGACTGCCTCCTCGACCGTCGTCGGTTCGTGGTGTTCGAATTGTGCTGCTTTCATAGCATGTTGCGGAGCCGCTGTGTGACGCCACCCTCGTCGCTCGCCTCGACGTCGGTCATCTGCTGTTCGATCTCCGTGAAGAAGCCGTTCACAATCTTGTTGGCGACCGGGTCGATGACCCGGCTGCCCAGCTGTGCGATGCGGCCGGTAACGTCCGCCTCCGCGCCCCACTCGATGCGGGAGCCGGCCTCGGTCTCCCCAATCGTCATCCACGACTCCATCTCGAAGTTGCTCGAACTGGCGTTGCCAGTCCCCGAGGCGACCATCCGGTGGGCCTCCTCGTCGCGCTCCTCGATGGTGATCTGGGTCTCGAAGCGGGGCTTGACGCTCCCGACACCGACCTGCATCAGCGCCGCGTAGGTCACGCCCGCCTCGAACGCGCGGTCGGCGACGACCGCCGGGTCGGCCTCCGGGAGTGTCTCCAGGCCCTCCTCCGGTTCGTAGTCCTCGAAGCCGAACCCGGGGTCGTCCATCCGCGTGATGTACCGACAACCCTTCAGCGCGTTCCGCACGGCGATCGGATCCGACATCATCACCCACGCGTCCGCCGGCGGTACGCCCTCCAACTCGAAATCGCCGCCGAATTCCATTTTTATATACCTCTTCTATGTGAGTTCTAAGACTCATTGGGGCCTGACGGTATAATCCATAATAAATGTTGGTTACCACCACGCAGAAAGGAAATGGAAATGACAGATGCCGGCGGAATCAGTCGGTCGCGAAGCCGAGACCGCTGACGGATGGAGGAAAGCGTCCGGAGTGCCGAGGTGAGCGCCGGCGATCAGTCGTCCCTGACCCGGACGATAATCTCCCCGTCGACGACGTGCCACTCGACAGTGTCCCCCTCGTCCACGCAGAGGAAGTTCCGGACGGGTTTGGGAACCGTGGTCAGGTACTTGTCTGAGACTTTGGTGTCGGTGAGATGCCCCATAGCCTCTCCTTAGGCTTCTCATAGACCCATCCGAACATGAAACTTTTGGAACTGATGATGTTTGCACGGGAGTCCGGAGTCGTCCAGGCAATCTATACCACCCGGTCCAGTACGTGCACGCGATGGACTGTGAGCAGTTCTTCGCTGCTGTCGACGCACACCTCGATACCGCTGGGGATGTGAGTCGAACCGAAACCGGCGGGCAATGTGTGGTCGACTTCTTCCATCCACGTATCGTCGATCGGTTCGGGACAACAGGTGTGCAGTCGCAGTTCAACCGCAGCGGCGTCGTCTGGGTCCCGCCCGTCGACCGGCTCGGCGTCCAGCTCCGCGTCCCGGCCGCACACGAGGACGCAGTCGAGGAGGCACTCGCCGACGCTCCCCTGGCCTTCGAGCGGACCGACCACCGGGGCGTCTCCGCACCCGATGGCGAGATGGTGACCGTTCTCCACTACTCGGCGGGCGCGAGCAGCGTCGGCGAGGGAACCCTCGACGCGACGCTCGCGGCCGTCGGTGCGGCCTTGCGGGTTTGAAAACGCGTCCCCACCGACCCGGGCTACCCGTGGACGCCACTCCCGTCGCTTTCCCACCGGTGGACCGCGCTGTCCGAGATCTTGTCGACGGCCGACGGTGACGGTGCGGCCCGCCGGAGTACCGGCCCGACGAAGTACTCCCCCGGTTCGTCGGCCGGGATCAGCATCTCCCGGTCAGTCATCGTCTCCAAGATATCCTCGACCGTGCGCTCGCGCCCCTCGACCAGATTCGCCTCCTCGATCACGCTCTCGACATCGACGCGTCCCCGCGTCAGCGCCAGCTTGATCGCGCTGACCCACGCCGGTTCCCTGTTCAGCTCTCGACACATCCTCTCGTATGTCTCCCCTGTTAGTCCGACATAATATAAATGACGTCCCCGTCAGTCCGTTCGCGCCAGGAAGATCTCTTCATGCGGCGGGGGCGATGGGGGTGGTTCGAGTGCTCTGACCAACACTCAAGTGACCAGCGAGGGAACCGGGATGTCATGTCCGTCGCCCATGGAGCGACAGTCCCTCTCTCAGTACGTAACACTGTCGTCAAGGCTGGACATCTTCTGTGGGAAGTGAAGACGACAGCGTTTCAGGACGATCGGACTCGCGTCGTATTGGACCCGGCTCTCGACCGATCGCTATCGTTCGATGCGTCGGAGGGGTGACCGTGCCACCCTACTTCTTCGGGATCTACCACTGGCGCAGCAGGGGAGCGCGACTCCTCCGGGCACTCCTGGTCGGGGCTGTCGCGCTCGCCCTGACTCGGTCGCGCTCGCGGTGGTCCCGGATCGCCGGCTTGCTCGGTGTCGGGTGGGCCCTCCAGCGGGGAGCCAGCGCGGTCGACGCCCTGGTCCGTCCGGCACCCTGGGTAGTCGAGCGATACAAGTACGAGGCGCTGGCCGGGGCGCTCCCGACGGACGGAGCCGGACGCTGGCTCGATGTCGGCTGTGGGACCGGACGGTCACTCGTCGGTGTCGCGGAGCTGGTTCCCGACGGCTGTCGCGTCCTCGGCCTGGACGTGTTCGACGACCGCGTCGTCATCGGGAACACGCCGGGGCTCGCCGCGTGGAACGCCCGCCGTGCCGGGCTGGACCTGGCCACGGTGCGCGGTGACGCCGTCCGGCTTCCGGTCGCCGACGGGTCACAGGACATCGCGACTGCCTGTCGCATGCTGCACGACCTCCCGCGGGAACGGGCTCTGGAGGCGCTTGCGGAACTGCAACGGGTCTGTGCGCCCGACGGCGCGGTGGGACTGCTGGAGCTCCCGATCACGCACGAGGGTGCCACGGAGCCACCTGCGGAGTACTGGCCAGGACTGGTCGAAGAGGTCGGGCTCGAGGTCGACTGCGTCCGCGAAGTGCCTCGGCGCGACTCGGAAGGGGCCTACGTGGTCGTCGTCGCACGCCCTGGTCCGGGGGACGCACGGTAGCGTAAGTATTAGGGGACCACCACAGCAAATGCCCGGACGCGACATGTCCAACGACTATCTCATCCTCAGAGAACTGGACGAGGCGATCACCGAGGAACAACTCGACGAGGCCGTCGACGCCTCGGGTGCGGCACTCGAGGAACTCCGCGAGGACGGTGTCGACATCGAGTGGATCGACTCCGAGGTGATGACGGACGACGACGGTGGCGTCGTCGGAACGTTCTGTCACTACCGGGCCGAAAGCGAGGACGCAGTCTACGAACACGCCGACCGCGCCGGATTGCCGGCGACACGGGTGACCCGACGCGGCGACCCGCTCGGCGGCGAGTGACGACCCGTCCGCGGGGAGAACAGTGACGCAGTTCGACGACCTGCCGGGGCTCCGACGGCCGGAGTACACCGGCGAGAACCGGTGTGTCCCCTGCACGGTGGTGAATCTCCTGCTGGCCGCGCTCGGCGGGGCTGTCCTCGGGCTGGCCTCGCACCCGGCGGTCGGCGCGCTCGGGTTCGGCGTCGGCGCACTGCTGATCTACCTCCGTGGCTACCTCGTACCGGGGACGCCGACGCTCACGCAACGATACTTCCCGCCGTGGCTGCGCCGGGCATTCGGGAAAGAATCCATCGGGGATCGACGGATCGAGCGTGTCGAAGCGACGCCGGCGGCGGGGACGGACGACCCGCTGGTCGCGGCGAGAGTCCTCACCCGCACGGCGGAGGACGCGGAGCTGACGCCGGCGTTCCGCGAGGAGTGGCACGCCCGGATGGACGACATCGGCGACCGCGGAATCGAGGCCGAGATGGTGGCCGAGGCCTTCGGCGCCGATACCGCCGAACGCGTCGGCGCGGCGTCGTATGTCCTCGACGGCGAGGCGTCGCTGCGCTGGGGATCCGAGGCGGCACTCCTGGCCGACGTGGCTGGGGCAGACCTGCTGGACGGCCGGCTGGAGGCGTGGCCGGAGTTCGACCGCGACACCCGCCGGTCGCTGTTGATGGGGCTGCGGCTGTGTCTGTCGGTCTGTCCCGGCTGTGGCGGGGCCGTCCGTACCGAGGAGGACCGGGTCGACCCCTGCTGTGAGAAACCACACCTCGTCGCCGAGGCAGTCTGTGCGGACTGCGGAGCAGCGCTGGCCGACGCAGCAGTCGTCGACTCGGAAACCGAAACAACTGTCAGTGCGTTCCTCATGGAGTTAGAATAGCCGTGACGCCGACGAAACTATCGTTCACAGCGCCTGACACCGGCCGATGGAGGGCAGGTCCGTGGTAGACACCGACCTCCCGAAAGTCGGACCCGGTGCCTCGGACGACGCTGACCAGGACGGCGAGGAGGCCGACCCGACGACACTCGAGTATCTGGACCACCGCGCCGTCATAGAGCGCGGGTGGGACCTCGACGACCCGGATCTCTTCGAGAAGGCCGCGGCAGCCGGTCTCGACGAGTCCCAGTATGGCGTCATCGAGGGCGACCAGGACCAGACGATCCTCCAGATCGCCGAGGACCACGGCCTCAAGTGGCCGTTCCAGTGTCGGTCGGGCACCTGTGCCCGCTGTGCCGGCGTCCTCGCGGACGGCGAGGCCGAGATGGACATGAACCTCTTTCTCGAAGAGGAGGAAGTCGAGGAGATGGACTACCGGCTCACCTGTACCTGCTACCCGGAGAGCGAGAAGGTGCAGCTGGTGTTCAACAGCATCCACAGCGAGTACGTCAGGAGTCTCGCTCAGGAGCGCGGGTGACCGAGGCCGCTGCTCTCGCGGGAACGACCGCCGCCGACCGGCTACTCGTAGACTGACCGCAACCGCTCCGCAGCCTCCCCGACGGAGTCGCCCTCGTAGAGGGGTTTGGCGCGTTCCCTGGCTGCCATCGCCTCGACGGTCGCCACCACCGCCTCGGGCGCGGACAGCGCCGACCGGTCGGCCGTTGCGATCTGGGAGAGCGCCACGGCCGCGTGTTTCCGGACCGCGGCGTTGTCGTCGTCCTCGAGTGCCACCTCCAGCGCGTCGACCGTCTCGGGAAACTGCGAGGGGTCGGCGACGACGGCGTCGGCGAAGAAACTGGCGACGACGATCCGTATCGGCGGCGTCGCCGTCCGGAGTTTTTCCGCGAGCGTGTCGTCCGCGCCGGCGACCGCCTCGGGCGACCACTCGCCGATCCGTTTGAGTGCGCGGATGGCCGCCTCCTCGATGGCCGGCTCGTGGGCCTCCGCGAGCAGCGCGGTCAGGTCCGGCACTGCCTCGGCGACCGCCCCGGGCTCGGCGTCCGCGAGTTCGGCGAGGCCGACCGCCGCCGAGAGCGACACCGAGCCGTTCCCGTCGGAGAGCAACCCGAGCAACAGATCGCGGCGTCCGGCGACCAGCGCCGGGTCCTGCTTTGCGGCCTCCCGGACGGCCCTGCCGGCGTCCATGCGGCGTCTCGGGTTCTCCGAATCCAGGCCACGCTTCACCTCGTCGAACCGCCGCTCGAACGCGTCGGGATCCGCGGCGACGGCGCGTTGCAGTGACTCCGTGTCGGTCATCGCTGGCGAACAAAAGTGGTGAGCGTATATAAGAGCGTGGTCCCGGGCGGTCAGGCGTCCAGCGAGAAGACCGACAGGACATCGCCGCGCGGGCCGCGGCCGACGAAGCCGCTGCCACCGACTTGGACGGCGATGTACTGCTTCTCGGTGCCCGGGTCGTACCACGACACGGGGTCGCCCGCGATGGCCTTGTCGGAGAGGTCGTACTCCCAGAGGCGCTCGCCCGTCTCGCCGTCGTAGGCGATCATGTCGCCGTTCTGGGTGCCGGCGAAGACGAGCCCCGAGGCGGTCGACATGGTGCCGCCCCAGAGGTAGCGGTCGCTGTCGATCCAGTCGCGCCAGACGACCTGGCCCGTCGTCGGGTCGACGGCACAGATGGCGCTGATGTGGCCGTTGTAGTCGTCGGGAATGACCTCCTCGTCGGGTTCGACGTCGACGACGCCGCCCCAGAACTTCTCGGGCGGGTTGTGTTCCTCGTCGCGCCAGGCTGCCTCGTGTGGGGTGTTCAGTGCCTTGTGGTAGGCCAGCCCCGTGGCCTTGCAGTAGGTCGGCGGCTGCCAGTCGACGCCGCCCAGCAGGCCGGGCAACATCACGTACTGGCGTTCGTCCTCGACGTGTGGGACCATGTGCCGGAAGTTGATCTGCTGGGTGAGCGGTTCCGACCGCTCGAGCAGTTCGCCCGTGTCGGCGTCCATCGTGTAGCCCCAGGAGGTCTTGCCCGCGTTGTAGACGACGTCGCCCTCGTAGTCGCGGTGTTCGATCTCGGCGTCCCGGATGAGCAGTCGCTGGTTCGCCGAGTCGTAGTCCCAGATGTCGTGCTGGGATTCCTGGTGGGCCCACTCGACTTCACCGGTTTCGGTGTCGACGGCGAGCGTCGAACAGGTGTTGCGGTTGGGACCGGGCCGCACGGTCCCGTTGAAGTCCGGGCTCGGGTTCCCGACGGCCATGTACAGGGTCCCGCGCTCGGGATCGAGCGTCGGCGTCATCCAGTTGGTGCCACCGGAGATCTTGTAGGTATCGCCGACCCACTCGTCCTCGGGATTGGTGTGGATCCGCCAGAGTTCCTCGCCGGTCTCGGCGTCGAACGCACAGTGGAAGCCACGGACACCGTACTCGCCGCCGGCGCTGCCCGTGAACACGACGCCGTCGTGGATGATCGGTGCCCACGTCGCCGAGTACCCGTCGTGGTAGTCGGCCGTCGTCTCGAACCAGATCTCCTCGCCCGTGTAGCGGTCCAGACACTGGATCCCCGAATCGAGCGTCGTCAGGTAGATCTTGTCCTGCCAGACCCCCACACCGCGGTTGTTGTCGTCACAGCACAGCACGGCGTCTTCGGGGGCGGGATAGGTGTACGCCCACAGGATTTCGCCCTCGCGGGCGTCGATGGCCTTGACGTGGCTGGGGCCGTTGGTCTGGTACATGATGGGCGGATCGCCCGGCACGACCACCGGACTGCCCTCCATACTGGAGTTCGCACCGACCTCCATCTCGTATTCCAGGGTGAGGTCGTCGACGTTGTCCTTCGTGATGACCTCGTTGGGGACGTACCGGTGGTTCTCGTAGTTCTTGCCGAACATCAGCCAGCTCTCGGGATCCTGGCCGGCGTCGTCCAGCATCTCCTGGGTGACGTCGAACCGCGGGATGCGGTCGGTGTCGTGCTGGTCGAGGATCGGCTCGTCCGGTGCGTTGAACACCTGATAGCCCAGTTCCGTCTCTTCGGTGACCGTTTCCTTTGCCGCCTTGACTGCCTCGTTTTCTTCTGTTGCCATGGTTACTGTCTCGCTGGGGATGGTGCGCGGTCCTCTTCGTTGATCCAGAACACGTCTTTCATCATCTCCTCCTGGTTGACGATGGCGACGGCGGACCCGCCGATCAGCGCGGCCGTCGTCTCCGCGTCCGTCAGGTCGTCGTCGGCTGCGATGGCGCGGACGCCCCGCAGCATCATGTACAGGCCGCCCAGTATCGCCTTCGTGTACCAGAAGGCGTCGTCGAGAATCTCGTCGGTGACGAGGATCTCCTTCTGCCAGAGGTGATGGTCCAGTGCGTTGACCCAGAGAAGTGCCCCGCCCATCGAACGCTGGTGGAGCGGGGGAACGTACTCGACGTCGAACTCGACGCCCTCGGGGATGTCCGAGGTCGGGACCCATCGCGAGAGCCGCGTCTTGTTGTTCACGACGTTCGAGAGCAACACGGTCTGCTCGTGGTCGTCGAAGCCGTTCTCGGACAGCGCCTCAACGAGCGTCCCGGCCGTCACCAACTGGTTCGCCGTCGTGTCGATCGCCTCCTCGGTGAACGCGGGCAGGTTCGCCTCCAGGCTCTCGAAAAAGCCCACCTCGGCCAGATGATCGTACACCTCCCAAGCCGGTGCGATGAGGTCCCTGTAGAGGTCCTCGGCTTCCGTGTCGCCGCCGGGAACGCCGACCTCGCGGACCTCGGCCAGCCGCTCCATTCGCGTCTCCATCTCGGCCAGCGCGTCGTCTATGAGGGCGGTGTCGAGGTCCCCGGTCAGGTCGGCGCGGACGGCCCGACCGATCGACTGGAAGGTCGCGTCCGCCTCCGAGTCGACACCGTCCCTGAGATCGGGTACGGTGAGGGTGCCGTCGGCGTCGCTCACCCCTAAGCTCTCCGTCAGTGCGCGTCGTTCCCGTTCAGTGACCTGCGGCTTGGGTGTCTCTGGCATGGGCCATTCCCATAGTCGGAAAAAAACCAGTTAAAGATTTCCTAAAAAAGTCGAATATATACGGTACGTTGACGTCTGTCCTCCGGGAGAGCGGGGAAAATTGGGAGAGGAACACAAACCGGGGTCGCCTCCCGGAAGGCCTTTTATCGCGGCCTGGCCGCATGGTAGGTATGCAGGAGATGGACCTGACGGTCAGGCCCGCCGCCAGCGGGGACGCCGGCGAGGGGATCGCGGTCCTGGCGGCCGAAACGGCGGGGAAACTGGACCTCGGGGAGGGAGACCCCGTCGTGGTGGGCGCCGGCGAGCGCGCGGCCGGGGCCAGGGTCCGGGTCGGTGGCGACCGGACGGGCGCGGGCCACGTCCGCGTCGACGGGTCGGTGCGCCGGTCCATCGACGCCGACGTGGGCGATACCGTCACGCTGGCGCGGGCCGACCCGTCCGCAGCCGAGCGGGTGACCCTCGCTATCGGCGGCCAACCCGGGGAGGACGCCCTCTCGCTCCGGGAGGAACTGAACGGGCGGGTGGTCGTCTCGGGCCAGCGGATCGCCCTCTCGCCCGACTCCCCCGGGTCGACCGAGCGGGGACACACAGCCGACTCCCGGCACCGGATGCCGGTACAGGTCCTCGATACGACGCCGTCGGGGCCGGTCACGGTGGCAGAGGGGACGCGGATCAGCGTCGACCCCGGACAGGAGGACACCGAGGGAGACCTCGCCGACGCCGGACCGCACGGCCGACCGGGAGGGCCGACGTACGACGACATCGGCGGGCTGGACGAAGAACTCGGCCGTGTGCGCGAGATAGTCGAACTCCCGCTCCGGAACCCGGACCTGTTCGACCGCCTGGGCGTCGACCCGCCCACGGGGGTCTTGCTCCACGGCCCACCGGGAACTGGCAAATCGCTGCTCGCGGCCGCGGTCGCGAACGAGACCGACGCCCACTTCAGGTCGCTCTCGGGCACGGAGATCATCTCGAAACACTTCGAGGACGGCGGCGGGGAGCTGGGCCTCGCGGACTTGCCGCCGGACGAACCCGTGGTCGTCTTCATCGAGGACCTCGATTCGGTTGCCGGCGGCCGCGAGGGTGGCGACATCCAGCGCTGGGCCGTCGCCCAGTTGCTCTCGCTGCTGGAGAGCGTCGAGGAGCAGGGGCCGCGGGTGGTCCTCGGCGAGACCAGCAACATCGAGAACGTCGACCCGGCGTTGCGCCGGGCCGGCCGCTTCGACCGGGAGATCGAACTCGGCGTCCCCGACCAGCAGGGTCGCGAGGAGATCCTCCGGATCCACGCTCGCGATGTCCCGCTGGCCGATGACGTCGACCTCGCCGCTGTCGCCGCGAAGACCCACGGCTTCGTCGGTGCCGACCTCGCGAACCTCGTCACCGAGACCGCGACGCAGGCGCTGGGGCGACGCGCGGACGAACGCGACCCCGAACTCGATCCCGCGGCGGTTGAGGCGGTGACGCTGACCGCCGAGGATGTGTCTGCAGCACTCCGCGGGACGGAACCCTCCGCACTCCGGGAAGTCTTCGTCGAGATACCCGACGTCTCCTGGGACGACGTCGGCGGGCTTCCCGACGCGACCCGGCAACTCCAGGAGACGATCGAGTGGCCGCTGACCTACCCCGACGCCTTCGACCGCGTGAGCCTCGACCCAGCCAAGGGTGTCCTCCTCTACGGGCCGCCGGGGACCGGGAAGACGCTGCTGGCGAAGGCGGTCGCCAACGAGGCCGAGAGCAACTTCATCTCGGTGAAAGGCCCGGAACTGCTCGACAAGTACGTCGGCGAGTCCGAACAGGGCGTCCGGGACGTCTTCGCCAAGGCCCGCGAGAACGCCCCGACGGTGGTCTTCTTCGACGAGATAGACGCGCTCGCGAGCGAACGCGGCGGCGCTACGGACGCGGGCGTGGGCGAGCGTGTCGTCTCACAGTTGCTGACCGAACTCGACGGGCTGGAGGCCCTGGAGGACGTCGTCGTCGTCGCGACCACGAACCGGCCGGAACTGGTCGACGACGCACTGCTCCGCCCCGGCCGGTTCGACCGGCACATCCACGTCGGCGCCCCGGACGAGGAGGGCCGCCGCGAGATCTTCCGCATCCACACGCGCGACCGGCCGCTCGCCGCCGACGTCGACCTCGACGACCTCGCGGCCCGCACAGAGGGGTACGTCGGCGCCGACATCCAGGCGGTCTGTCGGGAGGCGGCCGCCGCTGCCGTCCGGGCGTTCGTCGAGGGCGGCGAGGACGTCGACGACATCTTCCTGACCGCCGCGCACTTCGAGACGGCACTCGCAGACGTGGAAACCAGGGACGTCGGCGGGACCTCGGATGCGAGCCACAGCGAAATCGAGCCGCCCGGAGACGCTGACGGCCTCGACGGCACGCCCCCGGAGTGAACAGCGGCGGGCGGTCCACCGGCCTCCGGATTGCTCGCCCGAGTGGCCCCGCGTACCGCTACCGTTTTGTGCCCGCGAGACCGTTGACCACCCATCCACGCATGTGGAGGTCCCGCCCGTGATCGACGTCGAGGACGTGTCCGTCGTCTACGGGAACGTGACCGCCATCGAGGGCATCGACCTGCACGTCGCCGACGGGGAGTTTCTCACAGTCGTCGGCCCCTCGGGGTGTGGAAAGACGACGCTCCTCCGGACGATAAGTGGCCTCGAGACCCCGACCACTGGGCAGGTCAGTATCGACGGGCAGCCACCCGAAGCGGCCCGCGCCGCGGGGAACGTCGGCTACGTGTTCCAGCAACACACACTCTTTCCCTGGAAGAGTGCCCTGGAGAACGTCACGTTCCTGCGGGAGATGGCCGGGAAAGAACCCAGGCGGGCCGAGGCGGCCGCGCTGCTGGAGAAGATGGGGCTCGACGGCTTCGAGGACGCCCGGCCGCGGGCGCTCTCGGGGGGCATGAAACAGCGGGTCGCCATCGCCCGCGGGCTCCACCTGGGGGCGACCGTGATGCTCATGGACGAACCGTTCGGCGAACTCGACGAGATCACGCGGGAGCGACTCGGCGTCGAGATCCGGCGCGTCTGGCGGGACGAACGCAAGACCGTCGTCTTCGTCACCCACAGCGTCCCCGAGGCAGTCTTCCTGGCCGACCGGTGTGTCGTGATGGCCGACACCCCCGGCCGCGTCACGGCCGAGTTCGAGGTCGACCTCCCCCGGCCGCGGACCGAGTCGGTCTACGGCACCGACGCGTTCCAGCAGGAGGTCGCCGTGGTCCGTCGCGCCCTCTACGATACCCACACCCCGCGCGCAGTCGCGTCGGAGCCCGGCCCGGCCGAGGACGGCGGCGGGTCGCCAGCGGGGGACGACCGCGGGGGTGGCTGAGATGGCGACCCGGACGCGCCCCACCGCGGCCGACATTCTCTATCCGGGCGGGGCGTTGCTGGCGTTCCTGCTGGTCTGGTGGGTCGTCGCGACCCTGCTCGGGCTCCCCGGGTTCTTGCTCCCGCACCCGGGGGCGGTCGGCGGCCGACTCGTCGGGAACCCCGGCCTGTTCGTGACACACACGTGGGCGACGCTCGAGAAGGTTCTCTACGGCGGGGCCGCAGGCGTCGCTGCCGGGTTCGTCCTCGCGGTGGCCCTCGCGAACCTGCCGCTGGTCCGGCGTGGCGTCTACCCCTATCTCGTGACGGTCCGGGTACTCCCGAAGGTGGCCGTCGCGCCGCTACTCCTCATCTACCTGGGGACCGGAACGGTGACCGCTGTCGTCTTCGTCGCGCTCATCTCCTTTTTCCCGATGGTCCTGAGCACCGCGGCGGGCCTCGACCGGACGCCCGCCTCCCACCGTGACCTGCTCCGGACGGTGAACGCCTCCGGGCCCGCACTGTTCGTCCGCGTGGAACTGCCCTACGCCGTGCCGGACGTCTTTGCGGGTCTGAAACAGTCGGTGACGCTGGCGGTCATCGGCGCAGTCGTCGCGGAGTGGGTCGTCGCCGACAGCGGCCTCGGGAACCTCATCC
>JAHENO010000246.1 GCA_018609945.1 Haloarculaceae archaeon
GTGGTGCCGAAGGGCTTTCGTCCCGCGGTCCCAAGGCAAGGCGTGACTGACTCGACGCTTCCGGCCGAAGCCAGTATCGGGCGGGTCGCGCTCCGCGTCGGGGAGCTCGACCGACTGGTCGCGTTCTACGGGTCCGTGGTGGGGCTGGCGGTCCAGCGCCACGACGCCGACCGCGCGACGCTGGGAGCCGGCGAGTCCCCCCTGCTCGAACTCTACGCCGACCCGGACGCGGCGCCCCGACAGCCGACGGCTGCCGGCCTCTTTCACACGGCCGTCAGGGTCCCCGACCGGGCCGCACTCGGGGAGGCGCTCGCGCGGATCGAGTCGGACTGGCGGCTGACTGGCGCCTCGGACCACCACGTCAGCGAGGCGCTGTACCTCCGGGACCCCGCGGACAACGGCGTCGAAATCTACTGCGACCGGCCCCGCTCGGCCTGGCCCACGAGCGACGGGCGCGTCGAGATGGACACTCTCCGGCTGGACCTCGATTCACTCCGGGACGCCGCCGACGGCACGGGCGGGAGGACCGCCGGGGCCGGGACCGGGTCCCTCCCCGACGGGACGGACATCGGGCACGTCCACCTGGAGGTGACCGACCTGTCGGCCGCCCGTGCCTTCTACGTCGACGCGCTGGGGCTCGGCATCCGCCAGCGGATGGACGGCGCGCTGTTCGTCGCCGCCGGCGGGTATCACCACCACCTGGGGCTCAACGTCTGGAACGGCCGTTCGTCACCCGCCGCCGGCCGCGGACTCGACTGGTTCGAACTCGACGTGCCAGGGGACGCGTTCGCGTCCGTCCGGGAGCGACTGGCCGACCACGGCGCCGACGTGCGCGAGACTGACGACGGCATCGCGGTCACCGATCCCGACGACATCGAGGTCAGATTGCGGCCGCTCCCGGGGGATCGGTAACGCGAGCGACTTGATTCCCGGAACGGGGCAGCCCCCGTCACTCGGACCTATCGAGCCACGTCTCGTGGACGGTCACCCACGCCAGCCCCCCGGGTGCGTCCTCGTTGGGCCGGAAGACGACCGTACTCAGTCGTCCGTCCCCGCCGTCCGGTGCGGTCTGCCACTCCTCGTAGCGGGCGACGGCGTACCCGTCGCCGGCCTCGAGCAGGTCGACGTTCCGGATTTCGATGTCGAACGTTCCGGGGTCGTGTTTGCCCCGCCCCGCCCGGACCGTTCCGAGGACCGCCCCCCGGTCCAGTCGGTCGCCGTCGGGGGTCACCATCTCGAAGTCGGGGGCGATCGCCGCCTCCATCCGCTCGAAGTCCTCGGCCTGCCCGGTGTACCACGCGACGAAAAACGCGTGGAGTTCCTCGATTTCGCGCCAGCACGCCTCGCGCGTGGGTGTGGCTGGGTCGGACATTCTACATCGGGAGGAGCGCGCGCAGCTGCTCGCGGGAGAACAGCGACGTCGGGCGGTCCATGTGGACGCCGATTTCACCCTCGAAGAAACGCATGCCCGCCCGCTGGACGGGTTCGGGCAGCGAGTAGCCCGCCCGCACCGCGGCACCGAGGCGAATCTCGGTCCGCAGATCCTCGCGCCAGGCGCGCTCGTAGTCGCCCAGCGTCCCGGGGTCGGTCGGGTCGACCTCGCGGGCGGCGTGGTCGGCGGCGATCATGCCATAGCGGATGCCCCCGCCAGTGAAGGGCTTGGTCTGGGCGGCCGCGTCGCCGAGCAGGAACGACCGCCGGCCGGTCACCCGCTCGGGCGGGCCGATGGGGATGAGCCCCGAACAGCGCCGGTCGGTCTCGACGCCGTAGCCGGCGGTGAACGACTCGAAGCGCTCGCCGACGTCCGCGCCGGGACCGGTCGCGAGACCGTACTCGACGCCGGCATCTCCGCGGGGGATGCGCCAGGCGAAAAACCGCGGGACGGTCAGGTGAACGTCCACGAAATCCGCCGCGTCGGGCTCGTCGTCGAAGCCGAGCACGCCGTGGAGAAGTTCCCCGGGTTCGGGGAGGCCGAGTTCCTCTCTGACGCGGGAGGCCGGCCCGTCACAGCCCGCGACCATCCGCGCGCGGTGGGTCTCGACGCCGTCGGGGCCGCGGACCTCCACCCGGACGCCGTCGCGGCCCTCGGCGACGCCGACGACGGTGTGACCCTCGCGGACGTCGGCGCCGGCCTCGCGGGCGGCCTCGGCGAGTTCCCTGTCCAGCCCCACGCGGTCGATGACGTTCGAGATGACCTCGTCCTTGTAGAAGCGGTAGGCCGGGCTGTCGGAACCGCCGAGGTGGAAGCGAGCGCCGGAGATCTCGTTCTGGAGGAGTCGCCCGCGTGCGCCGTCGGGGGTGAACTCCCAGAGGTCCGTGCTGACGTGGCCCGAACAGGCCAGCGGCTCGCCCACTTCGCCCTGTTCGAAGACGACCACGTCGTGGCCGCCCTGGGCGGCCTGCCGGGCGAAGCGCGACCCGGCCGGCCCCGCACCCACGACGACGAAGTCGTGCATGTCACTCTGTCCTCGGCCCGCGGGCAAGTCTCTCACGGTTCGCGCCAGTCGGTCGAGCGGGTCCCCGCCCTCCTCGACTGGGTGGGGGCGATACGCACGGCTCGGATATCGACGAGCGGACAGGTATCCGGTTCAGGTCGCTGTGTGGATTCGATCACTTCCACACTCCGGGCACGATACTTCGTTCGGGTTGTGTTCCGGTGCTTCGAACGTCGTTTCACAATCTCCACACTGGTGTGTGAACTGTCGCTCCTCCGTCTCGCCACCGAGGACGGACTTGAGAGTCTCGATGAGCGGCATATGTTAACGTACAACAGACAGTCACTCAAGTTTTTCCCCGTTCCGGGTGTTCGAACGCCACCGCTCCCTCGGGGGTAGATTTCCGGTCACCCATCTGCCAGCACACCTGCCCCGATACACTGGATCGCATCCACGGAGACCCCAGAACGGACGGGACTGCGAGACGCGCGCTTCCCGCAACTGTCGTGACACCGACGGCTGACGCACACCCCGGTCGATCGGGTTCGATCAATGTATTACGGCCGTCGAATGACACTGCTAGATGCATGTCCGACGATCGTATCTTCACGGATAGCATCCACGCCGGTCAGCAGCCGGATCCGGCGACGGGTTCGCGCGCACCGCCCATCTACCAGACGACGTCCTACGTGTTCGACGACGACGAACACGCCGCCGAACTGTTCGCCCTCGAGGGTGACCCGGCGGCGTACGCGGCGGCCTACGCGGGCAAGAACATCTACAGTCGGATCCAGAATCCGACGACGATGACCCTCGAGAACCGTCTCGCGACACTCGAGGGCGGGATCGGGGCGATCACGACGTCGAGCGGCATGGCGGCCCTGGATCTGGCGGTCTTCCTGCTCGCCGAGGCGGGCGACAACGTCGTGAGTTCCTCGGCACTGTACGGCGGGACGTACACGTATCTCACACACACCGTCGCACGCCGCGGCGTCTCGACGAGATTCGTCGACACGCTCGATTACGAGGCCTACGAGGCGGCCATCGACGAGGATACCGCCTTCCTCCACGTCGAAACCATCGGGAATCCGGCACTCGTCACGCCCGACCTCGAACGGCTCGCGGCCATCGCACACGACAACGAGGTGCCGCTGTTCGTCGACAACACCTTCGCGACACCCTACCTCTGCCAGCCCTTCGAGTACGGCGCCGACCTCATCTGGCACTCCACGACCAAGTGGATTCACGGCAGCGGGTCGACCATCGGCGGCGCGCTCGTCGATTCCGGGAATTCGCCGTGGGAGGAGTGGGACTTCCCGGAGATCAGCGAGGACAACCCCGCCTACCACGGCGTCAACTTCGCCGACCGGTTCGGCGACGCGGCGTTCACGTACGCGGCCCGGGCCCGCGGGTTGCGCGACCTCGGGAACCACCAGTCGCCGTTCGACGCGTGGGTGACCCTCCAGAAGGTCGAGACGCTCCCACTGCGGATGGACCGGCACAGCGAGAACGCGCTGGCTGTCGCCGAATACCTCGCGGACCACCCCGAGGTGTCGTGGGTCAACTACCCCGGGCTCGAATCCCACGAGACCCACGACAACGCGAGCGAGTACCTCGACGGCGGCTACGGCGGCATGATCACGTTCGGGCTGGCGGAGGGCTACGAGGCCGGGCGACAGCTCTGCAACGAGGTGGAACTCGCCAGTTTGCTCGCGAACGTCGGCGACGCGAAGACGCTCGTCATCCACCCCGCGAGCACGACCCACCAGCAGCTCACGGAAGAGGAACAGCAGGCAAGCGGCGTCACGCCGGACCTCGTCCGCCTCTCTGTCGGCCTGGAAGCGACCGACGCGATCATCGAGGACCTCGATCAGGCAATCGACACAGCAACGACCTGAGCCTCCCCGTACAGGTCTCCTGCGTTACTGAAACCGTTCGGCGACTGCCCGATAGAGGCGCTCACACCGGTCGAGGACCGCCCAGGAGACGCTCTCGGAGGCGGTGTGGGCCTCGCCGGGTTCCGCGGCCCCGCAGATGACGCAGGTGGTCCCTGCCCGGGCCAGCCAGCCGGCGTCGGTCGCGTGTGGTTTGACGACGTGCTCGGGGGTGCCCTCCTGCGACTCGCGCGCGGCGTCCAGGACGAGGTCGGCGAAGTCTGGGTCGTCACACTGCATCGGCGGGAGGTCCTGGTCGACCTCCCAGGTGACGCCCGGCACCTCCTCGACCCGTTCCAGGGGTGCGCGCTCCCCGGGGACGGTCCGCTCGTCGACGGTCACGGTACAGCGCTCGGGGATGACGTTCCAGGCCGTCCCGCCGTCGATCTCGGTGGCGACCAGCGAGCCACGGACCTCGTGGCCGAGCACCTCCGTCCCCGGAAAGTCCATCTCCCGCACTGCGTCGACGGCGTCGGTCGCGCGGTAGATGGCGTTCTCGCCCGCCTCGGGTTCGCTCGCGTGGGCGGCGCTCCCCTCGGCGACGACCGTCGACCCGCGCCGGCCCTTGTGGGCGATGGCGACGTCCGTGACGCCGGGGCCGGAGTAGCCCGTCGTGCCCTCTCCGACGACGGCGTAGTCGGGGACGAACCCCGCCTCGATGGCTGCCCGCGCGCCGACCCCGCCCTGCTCTTCGCCCACGAAGGAGACGAAGACGACCTCACAATCCAGGTCCCTCGCGTCCCGGAACGCGACCATCGAGGCGGCGACGGCACCCTTCATGTCGGCGCTGCCCCGCCCGTAGAGGCGGCCGTCGCGCTCTTCGACGACGTACTCTCCGTCGCCCACCTGGGACTCGTCGGGCGGGACGACGTCGTGGTGGCCCACGAATGCGAGCGAGGGCGCATCGGAGGGCCCGCGACGGGCGAAGACGTTGCCGTGGTCGTCGCGCTCGACGGCGGCGTCGGTTTGCTCGCGGAGCCACTCTTCGATGCGATCGCCCGCGGCCGTCTCGTCCTCGTGGCTGGGGATCGAGACGAGGTCGCGGGTCAGCTCGCGCGTGCCCATACCCTCGGATGGGGTGCCCGGGATTTGAATCGCCTGCCTCGTCACAGACTCGCGATCCCGAGCGTGACGAGGAGACCGACGAGCCCCGGCGACGCTGAGCAACAGTGCGAGGCCGATGACGACCGGTGACTGGGTGACGTACTTCGACACCACGCCGTCCCGGGCCAGATCGGAGAGGATGAACAGGTCGGTCTCCCCGTCGCGCTCGACGACGATGTTGTCGACGTGGTCGGGGCCTCCGACGGTCTCGTCGCGGGTGGCCTGTCCGAACACGTACACGTACCGTCCGGGCGGGATCACGTTCTGTGTGTATCGCCGGCGAGAATCGGCAACCGGCGACAGTCCGATCTCCCGACACCAGTCGGCGATCTCCGCTGGTGGCTCCTCGCCGCTGTCGACGGTCATCTCGGACCGGTGAGTCTCGGACAGCACAACGAGTGCGAAGGACCTGTCCATCCCCTCCGCGAGCGCCCCGGTCGGGAGCGCCTCGTCGTTGATCGGAAACGAGGGGTCGTCGTAGTGCGGGTCCTCGACGACGACCGCTCCCGTGTCGTCTTCGACCAGGAACCGATCGCTCCGGTTGCCGGCGCGCTCGTATTTCCATCCCGCGTTTTCGCCGCTCCCCCTGTACTCCTCGATCGCCCAGCTGGCGTAGACGCACTCGCCGGCCTGGAACGGCTGGTCGAAATCCTCTCCCATCGACCGTGTCTTGCCCTGGAGTGCCGTCCGCCCCATCGCAACCGACCGCGCGGGCTCGGTCGCGGTGTTCCGGACGATGGACGCGACCCGATAGGAGTCGAATCCGCTCCTGATCAGCCACAATCCGCCCAGCAACGCGGCCAGGGACAGGAGTATCTCGAGCACTCCCCGCGATGGCTCCTGGACCGCGACACCGCTCCCCGACAGGACCGTCAGCACGGCCCCGACCCCGTGCTGTGCGGTCATGTCTCAAATCAGAACGATCCGACACATAATTCCACCTCTCTGAACAGTAGGTTCGAGGCAGGACGGCCAGTCCGAGTCTCACTTCGACGACTCATCCGCCGACGGATTCCGAAGGCATTGTGTAGCCGGGCGCGCTCGGGCCAGGCGTGTCGCTGCTCTCGATCTTCGGGACTGCCATTCTCCCCATCGTCGCCATCGCGGCGGCCGGGTTCCTGCTGGGCCGGCGCCGGGACGTCGATGTCGACGGGCTCAACACCATCACGGTGTACGTCCTCGCGCCGGCGCTCGTGTTCCACAGCCTCGCGACGACCGACCTCGGCGGGGAGACGCTTGCGGGCATCGCGGTCGCGGTGTTCGTCTTCACCGGCGTGATGACGCTGCTGGCGGAGGGGGTCGGCCGGTCGCTCGGCGAATCCGAACCGCTGCTGGGAGCGCTCGTGCTCGTGAGCGTCTTCCCGAACGCCGGCAACTACGGCATTCCAATCTCCGAGTTCGCCTTCGGTTCCACGGGCCGGGCGACGGCCGTCGTCTACCTGGTCGCCCAGGCGGTCGCGATGTACACGCTCGGGGTCTACATCGCCGCACGTGGCGAAAACGGCGACTGGCGCGCGGGCGTCCGGTCGGTGTTCACGATCCCGCTCATCTACGCACTCTTTGTGGCACTCATTGCCCGCTGGCTGGGCGTCCTCCCGCCGGCCGACGGCGCCCCGATGGAGGCCGTCCGGCTGGTCGGCGACTCCGCGATTCCCGTGATGTTGCTCATCGTGGGTATCGAACTCGCGGATACCGACTACGGGGCCGCTGCCGTCCGTGTCACGCCCGCCGTGGCGCTGCGGATGCTCGCCGGGCCGGTCGTCGGGGTCGGGGTCGTGCTCCTGGTCGGGGCGGTCGTCCCCCTGGGCTCGGAGACTGTCCAGCGGGTGTTCGTCCTCGAGTGTGCGATGCCAGCCGCGGTGACGCCGCTCATCCTCACCGGCGAGTTCGCCGGCGACGCGCCCGGCGACCTCGACCCGATGGCCTACGCCTCGACGACCATCTTCGTCTCGACGCTGCTTTCGATCCCGCTGTTGACCGTCCTCATCGCGCTCCTCGAAGCGGGACTGGTCGTGTGAGCGGGCCCGACCCGGGCCGAGCGCTCGACCACGCGGCGGGTGGCTGTCGGAGTCGGGGCACTGGCGGATCGGCGTCGGCGTCAGGGTTGATCGAGGGTCGAAGCCGCCCACCGTTAAACGGTTGCACCGGTTGTAACTCCGATCACGTCCCGTTCAGTCGCGTAACCCTTCGTGCGGATTCGTCCCCTGGGTTGGTCGCCAGTTCGTGAGCCAGGCCTCTTTCCAGACAGCCGGGAATCGCGCCGGTCCTTTTTGTTCCGTCTCGGAGATTGTGGGGACGTGAGTTCGGAATTTCGCACCCTCCTCGGGTCAGCAATGGACGAGTCCGGTATCGACGAGGCCCTGACCGAGATCGGCGTCGGCGTCCTCTCGATGGCGGCCGACGGCGTTCCGTACGGTGTCCCGCTGTCCTTTGGCTACGACGGCGAGGACCACCTCTACTTCCTGTTTCTCGGTCCGTCGACGGAACTGCGAAAGGTGGCCTACGCAGAACAGTCAGACCGGGTGAGTTTCACGGCGTTCGACGTGGAACCCGACGGAAGCTGGCGGAGCGTGATCGTCGAGGGACCGCTGGAGCGGATCACCCCGAAACGGTGGGACGCCGCCCGCGAGGCGCTGGCGGACAACGCCTACGAGTCGGATCTCTTCGAGGCGTACGAAATTCAGGAGAACCCCAACGTCTGGGCGCTCGAGATCGAAGACCGGTCGGGGCGTGCTGTCGGTCAGGACTGA
>JAHENO010000247.1 GCA_018609945.1 Haloarculaceae archaeon
ACCTCCTGGTAGTAGGGGATCAGGTCCGCGTAGTCGATCGGCCAGTGGCCCTGCTCGTCTATCGACGCCGGGTACGCCCTGGGATGGTTGCCGAGGTAGTGCAGGGTGGTGCCGCCGACGCCGGCACACTGGAGGATCGCCCCGTCCCCCGGGAACTTCCTGAACCAGAACCCCCGCTCGTGGTCCGCCGGGCCGAAAACGAGCTTGTTTATCATCTCGAACTCGCGGGTGGTGAACTGTTCGTCGAGGAGGTCACCGCTGAGGTCCTCGACGCTGGAGGAGGCTTCCCCGCCGGGGTCCTCGTGGGGGATGGGCCAGTTTTCGTTTCCGTGGAACGGCCCCGCCTCCAAGACGAGCACCGACAGACCCGCCTCGGCGAGTTTCCAGGCCGCCACCGGCCCGTCACCGCCCGCCCCCACCACCACCGCGTCGTAGCTATCCGCCACCATATCGGCTCACCACGACCGTGTCCCGCTCGTCAGTGTGACCGAATCGCCACGCTAACACATGCATAACCGTCCGTGAGGCGGTAATATGTTAAATGTTCGGGGGATCGGCCCGACCCGACCTGTGATCACGTCGGGTGATCCGGAGGGACAGAACCCGAGTCAACCCCCGGGGTACCAGGCGAGTGGACCGTCGGCGACGATGTCGATGGCCACTGGCGGGTCGTCTCCCGTCGCTACACCGGTTCCTTGCTCACGTGTCAGGCCCCCGATGGTAGCTCTCGATGCCGCCCGGATACCCCTGCGGGTTCTCGATGCCGACCAGCCGACCGCCGGTCGGCGAGGCATACAGGGCAAAGAGGAGTTCGTTCACGATGTAGTACCGGATGCGGGCAGCCACGATGCCGTCGGGGTCCGGGTCGACCACGTCGACGCCCATCTCGCGCAACAGTTCGTCCTGGCGCCCGGATGGGAGGTCCACGAACGGTGTGTCGTCCTGCCGGCCTGCGCGCTCGTCCAGCGTCGCGACGGCGTCGGCGATGGCCCGCGCCCGCTCCGGTCGACTCTCCGCGCGGCCGGCGGCGTAGGCCCGGACGAACTCGCCGACGCCCTCGACGGCGTCCGGGTAGACGACCCGGGCGACGGCGGTCAGCGTCTCGCGCTCGTGGACTCCGAGTACCGCGCTGTCGTCGGTGGCCGTGCCCTCGTTCGGTTCCTCTCGGGTCAGGGCATCCAGGCCGACGCCGGCGACGCCCGCCGCTGCGAGCGCGGCGAGCGCGTCGCGTCGCGTGAGTCTGGCAGTGTCGTCAGTCATCGGCGACGAACCTCGCGTCGAGCGTGACCCCCTCGCGGTGGTGACCGGGCACGTACGCGGCCTCCCCGCCACAGAGCCGCGGGGACCGGCAGACCTCCATCCGTGGCGTGAGCGCGCGGACGGTCCCGTCGCGGGCCTCCACGGGGACGACCAGGTCGTAACTGAAGGCCCCGGCGCCGCCGGTGGCGACGAACAATCGCACGTCGAGCGTCTCGCGCCCGTCCAGTTCCACGACCGCCGGGTCCTCGAAGGACGGCGAGTCGACGACCGCCCGGCCGTCGGTCATGGTCACCTGCAGCCGTATTTCCTCGTCTACCGCCGCTGCCGTGGCGTCGGAGTCCTCCGCTGTCGAGACCCGGGCCGAAACGCTCTCGACGAACTGTGGGACGCCGGCCGTCACGGCCAGCTGCACAGTCTCTCCCTCCGCGAGGCGGACCTCCTGGACGTGGGGAGTCACCGCCTCGCCGGCGAAAGGGAGCCACTCGCCGCGGTACGTGTACCGGTAGAGAGTGCGGTCCGGGAAGGCGTCGACGACCTCGAAGTGCTGTGTTTCGAGGGCGTAGACCACCTCGCCGTCGTACCCCGGGTCGTTGCGGAGCGCCTGGAAGGGATGGTTGAGCCAGTCGCCATAGGGCGTCGGCAGAAATACGAGCGCGTTCTCGAAGCTCCGCTGTTCGATGGGTTCGTAGGCCGTCTCGTACTGCTCGGTCACCTCGGCGTTGGCCGACAGCGGCGCGGCGACGGCGGTCAGGGACAGCGACGCGAGGAGTGCCCCGACGACGACCAGCGCGACGACGGTTCCAGCGCGCCGCGCGCCGCTTTCCCCCGCGAGGGGGTCGAGGCGCCGCCAGCCCGCAACGAGCGCGTACGCCCCGAAGGCCGCCGTCGGGACGACCAGCGATAGGTGGTAGTACGGCCCGAGAAACGAGATGAGGCCGTCTGTCGGGTCGGAGAGGTCTCCGAGCAGGTTCACCGTGCCCCAGAAGTAGAGTTGCCCGACCGGCACCGACACCGCCAGGCCCGCGAGGACGAGCTTTCGCGGGTCGCGTCGCTCTTCCCGGGCGAGGACTGCACCGAGGCCGACGAGAGCGAGCAGGGGGCCAAGCGGCGCCGCGACAGACCAGTTCGTGACGTACTGCGCGAGGTTGCGGGCGTTCGCCGCCAGGGCGAGCGCGGGGTCGTAGACGCGGCCGTATCCCGCTATCTCTCGGTACCCGAATCCGATGCCATCCAGCGGGGCGAAGGTCTCGTAGGGGAACGTCGTCGGCGACCCCGTGAGGACGGTGTTGTACCCCAGCGCGACGAGGACACCGGCGAGCCCGAGGACGGCCGTGAGCGCGTGGCGCACTACGACTGGGCGGTCAAGCGTCCGCAGCGACCAGAGGGCGTGACAGACGAAGGGGGTGGCAAACAGGACCGCGGTGTAGGGGCGGGCAAAGAAGGCGACGCCGACGGCGAGGCCGGCCAGCGCTGCGAACCGGCGGTCGCCGGTCCGGTCGGCCCGCAGGTACGCCCACGTGAAGAGGAGGTTCCAGGCAAGGGTGGGGACGTACGGGAGGAACACCGCTGCCTCGACGAGGAAGACCGGCGACGCGAACACGAGCGCGGCGGCGACGAGGCCGACAGGGCGGTCGAACGCCTCGGCGACCGTGGCGTAGGTCAACCAGACGACGGCGGCGGCGATGGCGCCCAGTGCGATCCGGTAGCCCCCGAGCAGTTTCCCGGCGGCGAACATCGCTGCCGGAACGGGTGCGTACTTCGGGTACAGCTCGCCGCGGTCGACGACGAAAAACCACGGGCGGAACGGCTCCACTACGGGGGGATCGAGCGTCAGTTGCCCCTCGAGGAGCATGGCGGCCTGCTGGAGATAGACCGCTTCGTCGTGGTTGGAGGTGTGGTAGGGGAACACCTCGTGGGCGAGGACGAAGACAGTGATGCCGGCGACCACGGCGAGGACGGCCGCGAGCCGGCGGGGCGTGAGCCTCGACCGGAGGCGGTAGACGGTCCAGTCCTCGAACCGGGTGCGCCAGGCGTCCGGCAGCGATGGCTGGGACATCTCACTCGGCGGGGTACCAGGCGAGGGGGTGGTCGGCCATGATGTCGACGCTGACGGGCTGGCCGTGTTCGAACGTCTCGACGTGGTTGTGATGACACCGGACCTCCTCGCCGTTGCGGAGTGCGACGCGGTAGATGAACGCCGGGCCGTTGTACTGGCGGTTGACGACGTGTCCGTCGGCGGAAGCCTCGGCGGTCGGGACCGCGGCCAGGTCGTCGGGCCGGACCAGCACGTCGATGCGGGCGCCATCGTAGGCATCGACCGGGCCGTTTATCGCATCGGTCGGGAGCGTCCCCAGTTGCGTCTCGACGACGTCGCCGCGCACGCGTCCCGCGAGGAAGCTCGCGCGCCCGAGGAAGCTCGCGACGAACCGCGACTCGGGGTTCTCGAAGACCACCTCGGGCTGGCCGATCTGTTCGATCCGGCCGTCGTTCATGATGGCGACGCGGTCGCTGATCGAGAGTGCCTCCTCCTGGTCGTGGGTGACCGAGACGGCGGTCACGCCCGCCTCTTTGAGGATTTCCCGCACCTCCTCGCGCATCTCCACGCGCAGGCGGACGTCCAGATTCGAGAACGGTTCGTCGAGCAGGAGGACGTCCGGCTCGGGGGCCAGCGACCGCGCGAGCGCGACCCGCTGTTGCTGGCCGCCCGACAGCTGGCTGGGCATCTTCCCGCGGTGGTCGGTCAGTCCCACGAGTTCGAGCAGTTCGTCGACGCGCTCCTCGCCGTGGGTGGTCCCGCGGAGCCCGAACGCGATGTTCTCCGCGACATCGAGGTGTGGGAAGAGTGCGAAGTTCTGGAAGACGAGCCCGACGTCGCGGTCCTCCGGCGGGACGAACTGGCCGTCCCCGGCGAGCGTCTCGCCGCCGATGGTGACGGTCCCGGCAGTGGGTTCGTCGAGGCCCGCGATCAGGCGCAGTGTCGTGGTCTTGCCACAGCCCGAGGGACCCAACAGCGTGAGGAGTTCGCCCTCGCGGACGGACAACGAGAGGTCCCGAACGGCCGTCTCGGGACCGAACTCGCGAGTGACGCCGTCCAGTTCGAGCACCGTCTCGCCGGTCGAATCAGTGGGGGTGCGCTCGGAGACCGGCTCGGGTTCGGGTGGTTCGTTACGTGACATCGTACCTGCTCCCGCGCAGGATGACGAGCATCGACAGCGCCGAGACGCCGACCAGCACCAGCGCCGGGACGGCTGCCTGCCCGTAGTAGCCCTGTTCCTGTACTTGCCAGATGTAGGTTACGAAGGTTTCGAATCCGGCCGGCCGGAGCAACAGGGTAGCGGGCAGTTCCTTCATCGTGGTCAGGAACACGAGCGCCCCGCCGGCGAACACCCCCGGCGTCACCTGCGGGAGGACCACCCGCCGGAACGACCGTAGCGGGGCGTCACCCATCGAGCGCGCAGCCTCGACGTGTTTCGGGTCGACCTGGAGGATGGACGACTCGAGCGTGCCCACCGCCTGCGGAACGAAGCGCACGACGTAGGCGAACACCAGCAGGCCGAGCGTCCGGTAGATGCCGCTGGCGTACTTCAGTCCGAGGAACACCAGCGACAGGCCGAGGACGACCCCCGGCATCGCGTACCCGACGTAGGTCGCCCGCTCGGGCAGCGAACTGAGCCACGAGTCGCCACGCGCCGAGAGGTAGGCGATGGGCAACGCGACCAGGACGGCGGCGACGGCCGCGGCGCCCGCGACGAACACCGAGTTCCAGGCGTAGACGAACTGGAATTCGAATCCACCGGCGGCATACCCCGGCGAGGGTCGAAACAGCCACATCACCAGGACGCCGATGGGCACAACCAGCCCCAGAAACGCCACGCCGGCACAGAACAAAAGCGCCGGGACCGTCCACCGACCCAGCGGGACGCGGCCGGCCCTGTGGCCCGTCGTGGAGACGTGGGCGCCCTCCCGACTCGCGCTGATTCGGGCCTCCCAGACCAGAATTCCCAGCGTCATCACGAGCAACAGCACCGAGAGCAGTGCCGCGAACCCGCGGTTGAAGTTGGAGTACTCGACGAAAATCATCCGCGTGAACACGTCGTAGCGCATGATCTGTGGCGTCCCGAAATCCGACAGCGTGTACAGCGCCACCAGCAGAGCGCCGGCGGCGATGCCGGGCTTGATCTGCGGGAGCGTCACGCGCCAGAACGCCTCCCAGCGGCTGTGGTTGAGCGTCCGTGCGGCCTCGATGACGGTCCCGTCGAACGACAGCAGGGCGGCCCGGGTGGTGATGTAGACGTAGGGGTAGGTGAAGAGCGTCAACACGACGGCCGTCCCCAGGAGGCCGAACATCGCCGGGATCCGCTCGACGCCCAGCGGCGCGAGGATTCCCTGGAGGACACCCCGTGGACCGAACGCGGAGACGAACGCGA
>JAHENO010000248.1 GCA_018609945.1 Haloarculaceae archaeon
CACGACGTTCCAGGACGAGGACTTCGACCACCTGATCGACCGCTCGCAGGAACTGCCGACCAACGAGTAAGGGAGCCGCGGTATGTCGCTGGGTCGGTTCCTGCTCAGGCGTGGCGTGCAAGGGATCCTCGTCGTCTGGGGAGTCGTGACCGTGGTCTTCCTGTTGCGCTTCATCTCGCCGGGTGACCCGGTCAACTTCATCGCTCCCCTGGACGCGAGTCCGGAACTCCGGCGCCGGATCGCCGAGGAACTGGGCCTGAACCGGCCGATGTACGTCCAGTACGCCGAGTACCTCGCCGGCCTGCTCCGTGGCGATATGGGCTTTTCGTTCCTCCGGGGCCAGGAGGCCAGTGCCGTCGTGTTCGCACGCCTGCCCGCGACCATCGAACTCGCGGTGGCGGCGTCGGTCGTCGCGGTCGTCATCGCCATCCCCCTGGGCGTAATAAGTGCGACCCGCCGGCACCAGCCTGCCGACTACGGGGCGACGCTGTTCTCCCTGGTCGGCATCTCTACCCCGAACTTCTGGCTCGGCATCATGCTCATCCTGGTGGCTGCCGTCCAGTTCAATCTCTTCCCGACCAGCCAGCGCCCCGTCGGGTTCCTCGAGGCCGTTGGCCACCTCGTGGCAATCGAGTTCGCGGGGCCGTCGGTGGCTGCGCCGCTGGACGTGCGTGCGTTCGCGGACACCCTGGGGACGTGGCTGTGGCACATCACGCTGCCCGCGCTCACCCTGGGGACGTACTTCACGGCGCTGATCACCCGGCTGACCAGGAGCGGGATGCTCGACGAACTCGGCAAACCCTACGTCGACGCCGCCCGCGCGAAGGGGCTACCCGAGACGCTGGTGCGGTACCGCCACGCGCTCCGGAACACCCTCATCCCGGTCATCACCGTGCTAGGTCTCCAGTTGGGAACGCTCATCGGCGGGGCAGTCATCACCGAGGCCGTCTTCGCCTGGCCCGGACTGGGGACGCTCCTGATCAGTTCGATCAACGTCCGCGACTGGCCGCTGATACAGGCGTCGCTGATCGTCATCGGCGTGAGTTTCGTCCTGCTGAACATCGCCGTCGACGCGCTGTACGCGTCGCTCGACCCGCGGGTGGATTACGAGTAATGGTCTCCGACCGGACGAAACGGAACCTGAAAGCGGAACTCCGGGAGAGCGCGCTGGCCAAACTCGGCGTGGCGCTGGTCGTACTGGTCCTGTTCGCGGCGGTGTTCGCGCCGCTGCTTGCCCCCCACGACCCGACGGCGACCGACCCCAAGAACGCCTCGCTCCCGCCGCTCGGCTTCTCGACGACCGAGAACCGCACGACCAGCCAGATGGTCGACGGCGAAATCCAGGTCGTCGAGGAGGAGGTCCAGGTCAACGCGACGGCGAGCCATCCGCTGGGGACCGACTCTGTGGGCCGTGACGTCCTCTCGCGGGTGCTCTTCGGCGCGCGCACCTCGTTGCTGGTCGGGATACTGGGGACCGCGCTGGCGGTCGCGCTGGGGGTCGTCGTGGGGCTGACCGCGGGCTACTACCGCGGGCGCGTCGACGACGGGTTGATGCGCGTCGCGGACGTCATGCTCGCGTTCCCGTCGCTGGTGCTGGCCATCGCGCTGATCGGGCTGTGGGGGCGCCAGTCCATCGCCATCCCCGACCCGTTCGTCCGCCTCGGCCTCGCCCCGGAGATGCCCGAGTCCGCGGTGATTCCCGGCACTGTGGTGGTCGTCGTCGCCTTGGTCAACTGGGTGTGGTTCGCCCGCGTCGCCCGCGGGGAGGCCCTCTCGATCCGCTCGGCGGAGTACGTCACCGCCGCCCGCTCCATCGGCGCCTCCGACCGGACGATCATCCGCGAGCACGTCCTTCCCAACAGCGTCACGCCCATCCTGGTGCTTGCGACCATCCAGATCGCGGCGATCATTCTGCTCGAAAGTGCGCTCTCCTTCCTCGGGTTCTCGGGGGCGAACCTCTCGTGGGGGCTCGACATCGCACAGGGCCGGGACTACCTCGCCAGTTCGTGGTGGATCGCCACGATGCCCGGGATCGCGATCGTCCTCTCGGTCGTCGGGATCAACCTCATCGGCGACTGGCTGCGCGACGCGCTCGACCCCGGCGTCGACCAGGGGGAGGGTGGTGTCTGATGACCGACCTCCTCAGAGTGCGGGACCTGCAGACGCGGTTTTTCACCCAGGAGGGACAGGTCAACGCCGTCGAGGGGGTCTCCCTCGACGTCCGCGAGGGGGAGGTGTTCGGCGTCGTCGGCGAGTCGGGCTCGGGCAAGAGCGTCACCGCGCTGTCGCTGATCGACCTCGTCGAGAACCCCGGCCGGGTCACCGGCGGGGAGATCTGGTTGCGCGACGCCGACCTCGCCGCGGAGACCCGCGAGGACCACCCGGACGCGGTCGACGGGACGTTCGTCGACCTCCTGGGATTGCCGGACCGCGTCAGGCGCGGGCTGCGCGGGCCGACCTTCGGCACCGTCTTCCAGGACCCGGCGAGCAGCCTCAACCCCTCGCTGACAGTGGGCGAGCAGATCGCCGAGGCCGTCGAGGTCCAGCGCCGGGCCGACGCCAACCCGCGGTCGGTGCGGTCGCGCACCCAGGGCTACGGCCTGGCGAAGTTCCTGGTCGGCGGGGCCGTCCCCGGCAGGGGCTATCTCAGCGAGGAAAGCGAGACCCGAGCCGTCGAGTTGCTCGAACAGGTCGGCATCCCCGACCCCGCCGAGCGCGCGACCGAGTACCCCCACGAGTACTCGGGCGGGATGTTGCAGCGGGCGCTGATCGCACAGGCGCTGGCGGGCGAACCCGACCTGCTGATCGCCGACGAGCCCACCACGGCACTCGACGTGACCATCCAGGCCCAGATCCTCGATTTGCTCGCGGACCTCCAGGCCGAGACCGGCATGACCATCCTCCTGATCACGCACAACCTGGGCGTGATCGCCCGGATGTGCGACCGCGTCGCGGTCATGTACGCCGGCGAGGTCGTCGAGCGCGGGACGCTTTCGGACGTCTTCGAGCGGCCGGTCCACCCCTACACGCAGGGCCTGCTCGGGTCGATCCCGGACCTAGACTCGGCGGGCGAGCGCCTCCAGCCAATCGCCGGCAACGTCCCGAGCCTGCTCGACGCGGAGATGGACGACCGCTGTTACTTCGCCGACCGCTGCCCGAAGGCCATGGAGGCCTGCCTCGAGGACCCGGACGAGCGGGCGGCCGCCGGCAGCGCGGACCACGCGGCGCGGTGCGTGCTGACGGCGATGGACTACGGCGACAGCCCGCCGCTGCCGGACGACCACTTCGGGAACGGGTCCGACGGCGACAGCCCCGAGGGTCGCGGAACTGACGGCAACGGCGGTCGCGGCACCGACGACCGCACCGGGGGTGACCGGTAGGATGGCCGCCGGGGCCGACGTGCTCGTCGAGGTCGACGGGCTCGTCAAGCACTTCGTCGAGAACGACACGCTCCTGGACCGGCTGACCGGCACCGAACCGACGGCGGTGCGGGCGGTCGACGGCGTGAGCTTCGACGTTCATCGGGGTGAGACGCTGGGACTGGTCGGGGAGTCCGGTTGCGGGAAGTCGACGGCCGGCAAGACGGTCCTGGCGCTCGAAGAGCCCACCGACGGGGACGTCCGGTTTCGCGGGGAGTCCGTCTACGAACTCTCCGGTGGGGACCTCGCG
>JAHENO010000249.1 GCA_018609945.1 Haloarculaceae archaeon
CTGGACCGTCGAGTACTGGACGTGGGCACCCTCCTTGACGAACACCTCGACGCCGCCGGAGTGGAGGTTGAACTCCGAGTACGTCGGGGCGGAACAGCCCTCGATGTAGTGGACCTCGGAGTTCTCCTCGGCGATGATGAGCGTGTGCTCGAACTGACCCATCCCGTCACTGTTCATCCGGAAGTACGCCTGGACGGGCATCTCGACGGTGGTGTTCTCGGGGACGTAGACGAACGAGCCGCCCGACCAGATGGCACCGTGGAGTGCAGCGAACTTGTTGTCGCTCGGCGGGACCGCCTTCGTCATGAAGTACTCGCGGACGATCTCCTCGTGTTCCCGGACGGCCTTGTCCATGTCACAGAAGATGACGCCCTTCTCCTCCCACTGTTCCTGCATGTTCTGGTAGACGATCTCCGACTCGTACTGGGCGCCGACGCCCGAGAGGGCGTTCTTCTCGGCTTCCGGAATCCCCAGTTTGTCGAAGGTGTCCTGGATCTCCTCGGGGAGGTCCTCCCAGTCGTCGACGCCGCCGCGGGTCTCGATGTCCGGGCGGATGTAGGGGACGATCTCGTCGACGTCTACCTCCGAGAGGTCGGGTGCGCCTGGCCAGCCGTCCGGCATCGGCATCTCCTTGAACTGTTCGAGCGCCCGCAGGCGCCGCTGGAGCATCCACTCCGGTTCGTCCTTGTCCTCGGAGATGACCCGGATGGTCTCCTCGGTGAGGCCCTTCTCTGCCTGGAAGGCGGACTTCTCCTCTTTCTTGAACTCGAACCGTTTCTCGGTGTTCGTGTCCTGAAGTTCTTCTGAACTCATGTATTGTGGTATGGTGTCTGGGGTGTTGTGTCTGTCGGGCGGTTCAGGCTGCCTCGAAGGCCTCCTGGCGGACCCACTCGTAGCCTTCGTCCTCGAGCTGTTCCGCGAGTTCGGCGCCGCCGGTCTTGGCGATCTTGCCGTCCAGCATGACGTGCACGTAGTCGGGTTCGACGTAATCGAGGATGCGCTGGTAGTGGGTGATCTGGAGGATGCCCGCGCCCTGCTCGTCACGGAGCGCGTTGATGCCGTCCGAGACATCCTGCAGTCGGTCGATGTCGAGCCCGGAGTCGATCTCGTCGAGGACCGCGATCTCGGGGTCCAGCACGGCGGCCTGGAGCACCTCGTTCTGTTTCTTCTCGCCGCCCGAGAAGCCCGCGTTGAGATAGCGGCTGGCGAACTTCTCGTCCATGTCCAGCAGTTCCATCTTCTCTTTGAGAATGCCCTGGAACTCTGCGACGCCGATTTCGCCCTCGTCGGCCGGCCCCTCCATCGGTGAGGTCTCGTAGCCCGCCGCGTCCTCGTTCGTGGCCTCGGCGTCCTCGGCTTCCTCCTCGTCTTCGTCCTCGAAGAGTTCCTCGCGCTCCTCGAGTTTCGCGTTCAGCGCCGTCCGGAGGAAGTTCACCATCGTCACGCCCTCGATCTCTGCGGGGTACTGGAACCCGAGGAACACGCCCAGTGCGGCCCGCTCGTTGGGTTCGAGATCCAGCAGGTCCCACTCGCGCATGTCCTCCGGAATCTCCTCCTCGAACTCGTCGCCGTCGAGGACGACCCGGACCTCGCCCCCGGTAACCTCGTAGGCGGGGTGGCCGGCGATGATCTTCGCCAGGGTCGACTTCCCGCTGCCGTTGGGACCCATTAGCGCGTGGATCTCGCCGCTCGACACTTCGAGGTCTACACCCCGAAGGATCGTCTCGCCGCCGTCCTCTGCGACGTCCGCCTGCAGGTTCTCGATTTCTAGTGTAGCCATAGTACTCTTAGGTCAACCGAAAAAACGCTCGACTCACCCATAATACTTTCGCTTCCTCACGTATTTCAGTTCGCAAATAGTGAATTATATTTTCCGTTCAAAAAATACGGCACCGGTGACGGCTCACATGTACTGGCCGAGGCCGGTCTGGTCCTGGCCGCTCCGGACCTCCTCCCAGGAGACGTCGAGCGCCTCGAGAATCCGTGCGATGGGGCCCTTGAGCGTCTTTTCGAGCATCTTGTCCCAGTCGACCGCGAACTCCTCGGGGATCTGGTCCTCGTACTCGAAGCAGATGACGTCGGGGTCGCGCTTGAACTCCCCGTAGAGGGGGTCCTCGGCCGGATCGAGCCCTATCTCATCCTCGACGCGCTCGAAGAAATCCGGGTGGACCTTCTCCAGATAGAGGCGTCTGGGTTTCGACCCGCGCTGGAAGTTCGTTCCCAGAAGGAGATTCGCGTACTTCGCACCCCTGACCTGCGCGGTGTCCGTGTCGTAGTTGTCCAGGCGTTTGCCGATGCCGCCCGGGATGCCGACCTCTTCCAGCGAGACGTTCCCCTCACGGAAGTCCTCGATGACCTCGTGGAGGTACGATTTCACGTCTTCGATGTCCGTCCCGGTGACGATCATGTCGATGACCTCCCGCTGGACCTCCTTCGTGATGGGCGCGATGTCCGAACGCTGGTACTCGAAGCCCGTGATGTCGATGTCGTCGACGTCCTTGCCCTCCTTCCAGACGATGTGACCGGCGTACCGCTTCTTCTTGCCGGCCTGGAAGAAGCGCCGGTAGAGTTTCTCGAACTCGATCTCGAAGCGGTGAAATTCCGCGTTCAGACGGTCGAGTGCGAACTCGTCGTAGGAACTGTTGATGACTTTCTCCAGTTCGAACCCCTTCTGGATGGTGGCGGCGATCGTTTCCAATTCATTCTCTGTCATTTCGGGGTGTTTCTCCCGCATTTCGTTGGTGATTTCGACCTCTCCAGTGACGTCTGAGAAGTCTATATTCCCAACTTCTAACATAACGCTGTCAGTGTCACCGTAGACCACCTCGTACCCTTCTTTTTGTACCACTTCGTCGGTGTATTCGATGACCTCTCGACCCGTCGCAGTGACCGCTGCTCCCATCTCCTTGTCATATAGTCTGAAGCGATCCCACCCGAGAACACCATATAAACTTTGTGACACATTTTGGAACTTACCATTTCGGCCAGCAATCAGCGTGTGATTGTCCGCGACAGTCACACAGTAGACGCCGTTCTCGGCCGAGCTCCGCGACCCACTTCGGTGCATCCGGAACGAGTTTTTCGCGTCTTCGGTACAGTAGACGCGCCAGGAACCGCTGTCGCGTGTGTAGCTGGCCGTCAGGCCGAGGTGTGTACAGAGGCGCAATACGTCGTCTCGCAACTGTTCACTCGACGTGGTGAACCGCCAGGAGTTGGGCTGGCGGTCGCCGTCACCGGCGATGAGCGTCTGCAAGAACAGTTCCTTCTGTTCCTCGCTCACCTCGAAGACGAACTCGGGAATGTACTTGTCGAAACTGTCGGCGCCACACCGGTCCCGGAGGAACTCGCCCAGTAGTTTCGAGGTGAACTGGTAAGTCCGGTCACTCTCGTAGTAATCGAACTTCAGTCTATCGAGGAGTTGGCCGATCCGGGTGTGATCGCTCTCTCCGCCGTCGGCAACGGCCGGTGCCTCCTGTGCAATCTGAATCGTCGTCGACGAACCGCGGTAGTTATCTCCGAACTCCTTCGAGTCCGAGGTGTAGACGTTACCTTCCGTCATGTACCACGCGAGCAGTTCGATGAAATCGTCTCCGTCGTAGGTGCGTGGAATCCACTTCCGGTTCGATTCACTGTGGACGTAGCTGTGTTCGCAGACCGACTCGATGTACTCGCGGTGGGCCTCGAACTCTTCGGCACTGAGTACGTAGCCCTGGACGCCGAGGTCGTTTTTCAGCACCATCGGCGGTTGCCATCCTAACTCCGAAGTGAAGGTCCGTCCATGGACTGCTGGCCGGACCCAGACCTCGTAGTCGCCATCGAGTAACTGGGTCAGGTCTACGGTTTCAATCCCCTCGCCGTGCTCGAACTCCCAGTCGTGGGGCATCTCGTAGTGACAGTAGTCGTACAACTCCCCTGCTTCGACGAAACTCCACTCGTCTTCCGTAATCCCGTTTTTGTCGTTTTTCCGGACCAGCATCCGGTGGTTCGGCGTCACGCGGAAGTCGATCTTGCTTGTCTGAATATCGACCAGTTCGCCGTCGTAGTCGGGGTACGCGTGGGTTTCGACGACCGGCTTGACCTCCATCTCCATCGTCTCCGGATCGAGCGAGTATACGTCGTCGCCGACATCGAGGTCCCGAATACCGCGAACGCCCTCGGGAGTCAGTACCTCCGTATCCGGGGTAAAGCAGTTCATGATCACCTTCACCGCGGCCTGCTGACGGTCGTACTGCTCGTATGCTTTCGTGTCAGGGTCGTGTTCGTTCCGGAGCGACTTCTTCTCCTCGCGTTCTGACAAGAGCTCGTCGACCATCTCCCGAATGACCCCGTCGGGTTCTTTCCGGAAGTGGGTCCCGTTAGGGGCACGGTAGGTTTCACCGTCGTAGGTTTCGGGATCGACTTTCGTCTCCGGCGAGGCGTTGGTCGTCACCATGCACATCGGATAGAGACTCTTCAGGTCGAGAACGCTGACATTTTCGCGCACCCCGGTGATCGGATCGAAGACGGCACCGCCCTCGTACTCCTCGCTTTCCTGTTGGCCCTTCGAGGGGAGCGCGAACTCGTCGTGGAGTTTGTGGAGGACGTACATGTCGACGGCGTCGCCGGGCGTGGTGGCGTCCTCGATCTTGCAGCCGACGAAGCGGCGGACCTCGTCCCAGAAGTCGATGATGTCCTGGTCGCGGTCGAGTTCGACGCAGAGTTCGACGTCCCGGAGGTTGTACTCGAGCAGGCGCTCGGGGTCCTGCTCCCAGAGGTCGCCGATGTCGCCGGGGTAGCGTTCCTTGCCGACGCCGAGTTCCTGCTGGCCGACCTCCTCCAGACGGTATGATTCGAGTTCCGTGAACTGCGTGCGCTGGTAGGCATACAGCAGATCGAAGACGACGCGTCCCTTGACGTCGGGACCCTGCCAGTCGCTGCGCCAGACCGTATCGACGCGGGAGAGGCGGTTGTAATCGAGGTCCCGGTCGGTCCCGCCGTCGAGTCGGTCGAGCCTGTCTATCAGGTAGGGTGCGTCGAAGTCCGTGAAGTTCCAGCCACAGGCCAGGTCCGGGTCGGTGTCGTCGATGTAATCGAGAAACGCCTCCAGCATGGCCTCCTCCGTCTCGAAGACGCAGACGTTCACGTCGATGTCTCTATCCTCGATGGGATCGTAGCCGGGCAATTCGGTCGGCGGGACGGGTCCGTCGGGGGCGTCGTACAGCCAGGCGACGTACTCGTCGCGGTAGGAGTCGTGGGAGGTCAGACAGATGATCGGTTCCTCACCGTCCTCGGGGAAGCCCGACCGGTCGTCGACCTCGATGTCGAACGTGTTCACCCGGAGGTCCGCCGCCACCTCGACGGGGTCGACCTCCTCGTGGTGGACCCGCAGCGTCCGTCGGTCCGAGCCGTCCTCGATCTCGCGAGCCGGCACGCGGACTCCGCCGGTGACGTCCTTGTCGATGAGAAACCGGTTGGGAAAGAGGATGTCGGCCTCGTAGTGTTCGAAGTCGTCCCGTATCCGGCCGACGTCCCGGGGCGTCTGTCCGAAGATCTTGACGAGGTTCCGGCCCCGGATCGACTCGTAGGGCTCGCCGTCCGGACCAGTCTCCTCCCAGCCGGTGATCCGGTCGTACTCGCGGAGCCGGCCCTCGGTGACGTTCTCGGCCGGCGCGTAGAAGTACGGCTGGAAGTCGTGGACGCGTGCGTGAACGAGCGCGTTCTCGCGCGTCCGACCGAAGACGTGGATGACAGGGTACTCGTCGTCGCCGCTGCCCTCGATGGTGTAGTCGACCTGCGTCACTGCGAACTCGACCGCCGATTCGACCGGAGCGTACACCTGCTCGCTCGGGTCGACGCGGGCGGCGTCGTCCCCGCCGTTCCCGGCGACTGCTCGCGCTTCCTCCGCGACCGGACGGTCCCCGTCCTCGCCCTCGTGGTCGCCACCGAAGTCCCCGAGTTCGAACTGTCCCATTGGTCTCCGTTCTTCGCGCCCTCGTCCTAAAACCCCCCGGTCCCCGCCGTCGGGATCTCGACGCGAAACTGTCCTGGACAGAAAAGTATTTGGCATGTAGTAGCATACCACCCTATCGTAATGACCGATACGATTGATGGAGAGACGCCAGGTGCTCCCGCCGACGCGGCCGATGGAGCGGTCGGAACATACGAGGCAGACGACGCGGTCGTCTTTTACGACTCGGAGAACCCGCTCGCGTGGGTCCAGTCGCAAGTGACGGTCATGCTGGACGAGGCGGTGTAGCCGTCGGTTGCGCCGGGGGCACGACGCCCGCGCCCGAATCGAACCCACTTTTGCGGTCGCTGTCCAACTGCCCGGCGTGTTGGTCGGGAATCCGCCGGACGAGGAGGAATCACCGGGGTCCTGGCGCGAACAGGAGCAGGTCGACGAACAGTACCGGGAGCCCGACCTGGAGGGGTCCGACGTCGGCCCGGAGATACCGACGCCCCCGGACCCCGCCGAGAACGACGTCGACCCCGAACTCGCGCGCCGGTTCTGGGCGCTGGTACTGGTGTTCAACGTTGCCCTCCTGGCTCTCTCTCTGGGTGCGATGTTCCTGGTCTTCGAACGCGACTACTCGCTCGGGGGTCAGTTGCTCCTCGCGGGCGCCGCTGCCTTCGCGTTCGGGCTGTACCGCTACCGGACCGCGAAAGAATACCTCGCGGACCGGTCGGACGGCGAGGCGTCGCCCACAGAAACGGACGAGGAACAGGACTAACAGGCCTCGCTGGCAACGGACAGTATGCGAACTGTTCGGGACAGTGACGGGGCCACGTACGTCCTGCTCAAGGAGTCGGGCGAGTCGAGTCTGGTCAGAGACCCCCGCACCGGCGAGCGCCGCCACGTCCCGAACGCCGACCTCGAACGCGTGACCGGGGAGTCGCCGCTCGAGACGGCAGCGCGTGGCGTACCCGAACCGGTCCGGCGGGTACTGACGGCCGTGCGCGACGACCGCGCGCTGGGCCTGTTGCTGGAACTCGACGCCCGGGGCACCGCGAGCGTCCGGGCGCTGCTCGAGGAAACTGACCTCTGTGAGAGCGACCTGCACGGGTTGCTCGCGGAGTTTCGCGCCGCCGGCCTCGTCAGCGAAACGCGCGTCGCCGGGGAACGCGGCTACGAGACGACGGATGCCGCAACGGCCGGGCTGGCTACGCTGCGCGAGGACGAGGCCGAATAGTCGCTCCTCATACTGCCGGTTATAAGCCCGTGAGAAATTTCGACCACTCGTGGGGTCGAATATCTTCACGAAGTTATAGCCGGCAGTATCAGTCGTCGGAAGGAGTACCTGCCGATCAGTCGTCTGCTTCGGCCAGCAGCGACTCGTCGGCCGACCCGACACGCTCGACGGTCGAACGGTTGGTCGTGGCGTCCTTGCGGACGCGCACGATGTCGTCGGCCGCGCCGACCAGTTCTTCGTCGTGGCTGACCACGAGGATCTGTTCGACACCCAGGTCCCGCATCGCCCCGACGAGATCGACGAGCTTCGAGACGTGTCCCGAATCGAGAAACACCGTCGGCTCGTCCAGGATGAGCGGCGGCATCGGCGCGGCACCCTCGATCCCTTCTGCGAGCAGCCGGTAAATGGCACACCGCAGACTCAGATTGAAGAGTGCCCGCTCGCCGCCCGAGAGCTGGTCCGGGTCCAGCGTCTCGCCGTCCTTCTGGTAGACAGTCAGTTCGTAGTCGCCGTCGAGTTCGATACGGGAGTAGGAGTCGTTCTCGTAGACGAGATCGAAGGTCTCGTTGAGCATCCGCTCCAGGCTCTCGACGTTGCGCTGGCGGAGTTGGGCCCGCAGTGTGCCGTACATTTCTTCGAGCTGTTCGGTCTCCTCGTACAGCGAGTCGAGCCGGTCGACCGTCGCTGCGAGGCTGTCGCGCCGCTCGCGCAGGTCCTCGAGGTCCTCGATAGCTCCGTTGACGCGCCCGATCTCGCCCCGGAGGTCCGACTTACGTTCCTCCAGTTCGTCCAGTTTCTCGGACACCTGTTCGAGGTACGCTTCGGCTTTCTCCTTCTCGTCTCGGGCGGCCTCGACGCGCTTTTCGTCGAACGCCTCCTCCAGTTCCGCACGCCGCTCGCGCTTTTCATCGAGGCGCTCGCGGCGCTCGTCGTTCAGGTCTGCCTTTTCCGACCGCGTCTCTCGGAGATCCGCTATCTGCTCGGTCAGATCGTCGATTTTCTCGACGCACTCCTGCAGTACCTCCAGGCGCTCGACGCTCTCGTTGAGGTCCGCCTTCTCCCTGTTGGCGGCTGCGATCTCCTCCTGACGGTCGGCGGCTGCCTCGCGGGCCTCCGCAGCTGCCTCGCGTTTCTCCTCGGCGTCGCGTTCCAGGTCGGCAGCCTCCTCGCGGATCGACTCGGCGCGGTCCTCCTTCTCCTCGAGGGCTGCCGCCCGCTGGTCGAGCAGGTCCGCGAGATTGTCGCGTTCGGTCTCGAGTCGGGAGAGTTCCGTTTCGCTGTCGACCAGCGTTTCCGCCCGGTCGAGGCGTTCTTCGAGTTCCCCCTCGCGGTCCTCGAGGTCAGCCAGCCGCGATTCGAGCGTCTCGACGGTCTCCTCCCGGTCGTCGATGGCCTCGACGTGTGGCGACCCCTCGATGGGCTGGCCGCATTCGGGACATTTGCCGGCTTCGCGTAACTCCCGTGCTTCTGTCAGCCGTTCGCGTGCGTTTTCGAGTTCCGCAGCTGTCTCGGCCCGTGTCTCCCGCACCTCGGCGAGTTCGTCGGCGATGTCGTCGCGATGCGCGCCGGCCTCCCCGATGGTGACGGGACTGGCTGCGAAGGACTCCCGGCGGTCTTCGATCTCGGCATCGAGTTCCTCGAGTTCCTCGCGCTTTGTCGTGAGCGTCTCGCGGCCCTCCGCGATCTCGGATTCGAGCTCCCCGGCAGTATCGCGCTTCTCGGCGGCCGTCGATTCGAGGTCGTCGGCCTGTTCGGCGAGCGAGTCCGCGCGGCTGTCGTGCTCCTGCTTCTCGACGCTCAGTTCCCGGATCCGGTCGGTCACCGACTCGACCTCCGCGGCGAGGTCCTCCAGGCGTGCCTCGATAGCCCGCGGGTCGGCCTCGGTGACTTCCACCTCGGAGAGCAACTCGTCCCGCTGGTCCCGTGCTTCTTCGCGGCGCTCCCGGGCCGTTGCGATCTCGTCGGCCAGGCGCTCGCGCTCCTGTTCTGTGGCCTGTATCGTCTCACGCAGGTCCTCGATATCGTCTTCGAGGGCCTGCAGTTCCGATTGCTTCTGCTCGTACTCCGCCAGGACTGCCTCGGCGTCTGCGAGTGTCTCCTCGGCCTGCTCGCGGTTGTCCTCGAACCGCTCTATCTCGGATTCGACCTCCGCGAGGTCCGACTGGAGGGCGTTCAGGCGTTCGTGGAGGTCCTGCTCTTCCTTCGCTGCGATCTGCTCCTCCAGTTCCGAGAGCGCGCCCCGCTTGTCGTCGCGCACCCGACCGACGCCGACGCGTGCGTCGCTGGCCCGCTGGCGGTATTCCTCGAGTTTGCCGAGCTGGAGCAACTCGTCGAGCATGTCCTGGCGCTCGTCGGGCGAGGCTTCGATGAGTTTGTTGACCTCGCCCTGACGGACGTACGCGCAGTTGACGAACGCCTCGTGGTCCATCCGGAGTAACTCGCCGACCCGCCGGCGGACCTCGCGGGCACCTTCGTACGTGCTGTCGGACCCTTCGAGGACGCACTTGGTGGTCACAGCGCGGTCCTCGCGGACGCTGACGCGCCGCTCGACGTGATAGGATTCGCTTTCGTGTGTGAACCACAGCTCCACGACCGCCCGCTCCGCGCCGATGGTGACGACCTCGTCCAGGGTCTGATCGATGGCTGTCGCACCGTAAAGCGCAAAAAACGAGGCTTCCAGCAGCGAGGATTTCCCGCTGCCGTTCAGGCCGTGGATGACCGTCACGCCGCGGTCGAGCGAGAGATCTGCGTCCGCGTAACACTTGAAATTCTCCAGCCTGATTCGATCGATTCTCACAGGTAATCCTCCATGGTTACCTGGTCGTCACCGACACTGTCCGCCTCGCTGTCCGTTTCCGGTGTCTCGTGGCGTTCCGTCCCGCTGTCGCCCGCTGTCTCTCCCGTCTCTGGTGGGCTCGCGTCCGCGTCATCGGACGCCGGCGACGACTCCTCCTCGACGCTGGTGAACGCCTCCGCGTCGGCCTCCTCGACGAACTCCCGGACGCGGTCCTGGACGGTGTCGGCGACGTTCGAGTCCGCGACCTTGCTGGCGCGGATGGTCTCGTCGATGTTCCGCGCGGCCGGACTCAACCCGAGTTCCCTGATCCGCTCGCGGACGGCCTCGTCGGGGTCCGCGAAGCTCACCTCCACCTCGCTCTCGTCGACGATTTCGCGGTGGTCGGTGACGCGGGTGACCAGCGCGCCCTGTTCGTCGCCGTACTCCTCGACGGCCGCGGGCGTCACCGGCTCGCCGTCGCCGTCGATGGAGACGACGACTACCGCGTCGGTCACGTCGTGCTGGCCGATCCGCTCGCGGACCCGCTCGATGCCCTCGCCCTGCTCCAGTTCGAGGTCGACGAAGACGAACGTCCGTGTGTCGAGGCCCCGCCGGCGGACGTCGACGCCGTCCTCGAAGGTCACGAGGTTGTACCCACGTTCCTCGCGTTCGGCAGCGCTCGCACGCTCGGTCGATCCGCAGTAGGTAATCCATGCGTCGTGCGGTTCCTCGATCCGTTTCGTGCGGGGCGTGTGGTCGTCACCCAGCAGGACAGCGTCGAACGCGACTGGGGAGTCCGCGAGCACCTCGCGGATGTCCCAGTCCCCGTGTGGGAACGGTTCGAACAGGCCGTGCGTGACAAGGGCGGTGTACGTGGCGTCGCTGGATTCGAAGTCGTATTCGAGGCCGTCACGGCGGGCCCTGGGGACGAAGTCGAGACCGTAGAATGCCACGTCGCCCACGTCGACCGGTTCCGACCCGAGACGGGTCGCCAGCCCGAGCGACTCGAAGAGGTCGAGCCACTGGGCGTCGCGCTTGGTTTCGTGATTGCCCACGATGGCGAGAAACGGAACCCCCGCCTCGTCCAGCGTCCGCAACACGGAGAGTGCGCCCATGATGTCCGGCAGTGTCGGGCGGCGGTCGTGGAAGAGGTCGCCGGCGTGGACCACCGCGTCGACGTCACCGTCGACGGCGTCGGCCGCCACCTGCCGGAAGGATTCGAGGAAGTCCTGGCGTCGCTCCGGGCGGTGGTACTGCTGGTACCCCAGATGCGTGTCCCCGGTGTGAATAACGCGAGTCATTGCTCGTCAGTAGGATGGCGATCCCTTTCAGGGTTGGCAGTCCCCGGTGAAAGTGAAAGCGACCCTCCGGACCGGCCCACCCGTGGCAGCCGCGACCTACTCGATAGTGAGCGAGTAGATGCGCTTGCGTGCGTCGGCGAACGAAAACCGTGACTCCACGACGCCGACGTCTTCCAGCCGGCTCAGCGCGTACCGCACCGTCCGCGGTGGCAAAAGTGTCTCCTCGGCCAGCTGACTCTGGGTCAGCGAGCCGTTGTACTCCAGCACCTTCGCGACGAGTTTCGCACTCGGGGGCAACTCCCTGACCGGCTCCCAGCCGCCCTCGTGGGAGGCCCCCGACGTGACTGTCTCTGACGTACTCATTCTATACGTCGAGATGGGATACAGCCTAATAATATTTCTCAATCTAATTTATTACCTGCGGGCATTCCATTGCCGGCACCGAAACCTGCAGGTAGCCTCACGAACCGGCAGGCAGTCAGGGAGTTCCGCTGCGAGTGTGGACCCGAAACCTCTTATTTTCGTATCCACTATCGAGAGGGTAATGACCGATACCGTGGACGAGGTCGAGTTGCCGTACGACGAGGACGCCTCCCAGCAGGAGAAGATCGAGGCGCTCCAGGAACGGCTGGAGATACTCGAGGCCCAGAACGAGGAGATGCGGGACAAACTCCTCGACGCCAACGCCGAGAACAACAAGTACCAGCAGAAGCTCGAACGGCTGACTCACGAGAACAAGAAACTCAAGCAGTCGCCGCTGTTCGTGGCCACCGTCCAGGAACTCACCGACGAGGGGGTAATCATCAAACAGCACGGGAACAACCAGGAGGCACTGACGGAGGTCACCGAGGAGATGCGCGAGGACATCGAGCCCGACGACCGGGTCGCGGTCAACAATTCGCTGTCTATCGTCAAGTCCCTCGACGACGAAACCGATGTCCGGGCCCGTGTGATGCAGGTCGACTCCAGCCCGGACGTCACGTACTCGGACATCGGCGGCATCGCTGACCAGATAGAGGAGGTCCGCGAGACTGTCGAGATGCCCCTCGAGAATCCGGGGATGTTCGAGGACGTCGGCATCACTCCCCCCTCCGGCGTCCTGTTGCACGGCCCGCCGGGGACGGGCAAGACGATGCTCGCCAAGGCCGTCGCGAACCAGACCGACGCGACGTTCATCAAGATGGCCGGCTCTGAACTGGTCCACAAGTTCATCGGCGAGGGTGCCAAGCTGGTGCGGGACCTGTTCGAGCTGGCCCGCCAGCACGAGCCTGCGGTCATCTTCATCGACGAGATCGACGCCATCGCCGCCAAGCGCACCGAGTCCAAGACGTCGGGCGACGCCGAGGTCCAGCGGACGATGATGCAGCTCCTCTCGGAGATGGACGGCTTCGAGGACCGCGGCGAGATCCGGATCATCGCTGCCACCAACCGCTTCGACATGCTCGACCGCGCCATCCTCCGGCCCGGCCGCTTCGACCGCCTCATCGAGGTGCCAAAGCCCGACGAGGCCGGCCGCGAGCAGATCTTCAAGATTCACACCCGCGATATGAGCGTCGACGACGACATCGACTACGCGGCACTGGCAGAGATGGCCGACGACGCGTCGGGCGCGGACATCAAGGCCATCTGCACCGAAGCCGGGATGTTCGCAATCCGGGACGATCGGACCGACGTCACGATGTCGGACTTCGAGAACGCCTACGAGAAAATCCAGGACGAGGAAGAGGACGAGGACGTCTCCAAGACGTTCGCCTGAGCAGCAGCGTTCGGGGCGGCAGTATTCTCTCTCGACGCCAGGTCGCTACAGCAGCGAGAAGATCAGATACGGCACGACGAACAGTGCAACGAACAGCACCACCAGTATCAGCCCGTACGCGACCGCGGTACCGACCCCGGTCAGCCAGGCAGGGTGATCGAACGGTTCCGGAAGCGTGGCCATACCGCCCCTCTGGACCCCGCCCTCTTAGTGATACTGGCTCGGGTCCGGGGGAAGGCCGGCCCCCACGGCCGACCTGTGGCGGGGCTTCCGGCCCCTGTTACATGCCCATGTCCTCGGCAGCCTCCGGGACCGGGAGGTCGTGGACCGGGACGCCGAGCAGTTCGGCAGCGTGGTCCAGGGCCATGTCGAACCCGTAGTATCGTTCCAGTTCGTCGCCGTCGATCGACGGGCGCACCTTGAGCATCGCGTAGCCATCGGTATTCTGGGCGATTGCGGCCGCGCGGCCGTCGGCCTCGAACGAGAGGACGCGTTCGGTTTCAGTCTCGGTGTACCTGGCCGTCACGTCACCTGCTGTCGCCGTGGTGGCACTCCCGCTGTCGGCGTCTGTCATCGCTCGACTCTTTGGACGGGAGGAAGGGAAGTCTGTCGGTCCACGGCGACCCGAACCACAACGCGAAAGGCCGTCCTCGTCGAGTGACACGTATGGCAAAGTTCCTCCAGAGCGGCCGCCGGCGCGACATCTGCGCGCTTCTCGCGGGCGAACGCCTCCAGGCCCAGGCGCTGAAATCCCGCCTCGAAGACCACTACGACGAGCGGATCGAACCGAAGTCGTTCTACGGCGCGCTCGACGCGCTCGAAACGAGCGGGTTCGTCGACACCGAGACGGAGGGCATCCACGACGTGTACGTGCTCACAGACGCTGGCGACCAGCGACTCCGCGAGCACTACGCGTGGCTGGGCGAGCAACTCGGAGAGTAACCGACACCGGATTCCACCTCGAGGGGCTACCCGAACGCCTCGACGAACATGGTCGTGTCCTTGTCGGTCCCGGCGACGACGAGCGTGTCGCCAGGCCGGATACGCGTGTCGGAGCCAACGTTCGCAAACACCTCTCCGTCGCGTTCGACTGCGACGACGGAACAGCCGGTCCGCTGGCGGACGCGAGCACCGCCGAACGTCTCGCCGACCAGTCCCGGTGCCCTGAGGCGGACAATCTCGACCTGGGTGTCCATCGAGAGAATGCTCTCGTCTTCGAGTATCTCGCTGGCGACGGCCCGTCCAGTCACGACGGCCAGCGACAGCACGTAGTCGGCACCCGCCCGGTAGGCCTTCCCCACCGACGTGAGCGTCTCGGCACGGACACTGACGGTGGCCTCTGTGGAGAGGTTCCGGACGATCAGCGTCGCGAACTCGGTGGCCGTCTCGTCCGGGAGCGTGATGACGACCGACCGGGCGTCCGGGACGCCCGCCGTGGCGAGCACCTCGGCGTCGGTCGCGTCCCCGACCACGTCGACATCGGGCGCCTCGCGCCTGTCGACCACCGTGTACTGGCGGTCAGCGGCGCTGAGCGCGTCTGTCACTGCCTGGCCCACAGCACCGTGGCCGATGACCACCGTCCGGCCGTACGTGAACGACCGGATGGACGTCTGGACCGACACCCGGAGCCGTTCGAGTTGGTTGGCCGACCCCGCGACCAGGATGATCGTCCCGGTGTCCAGGGTGGTCTCCGGTGACGGTGTGGACTCGAACTCCCCCTGGGACCACAGCCCGATGACGGTCACGCCGAACCGCTCGCCGAGACGACTGCTCGCCAGGGTCTCGCCCGCGAGCCGGTTCTCGCGCCGGATCGGCACCTCCGCGATCTGGACGTCCTCGCCGAGGACGATGTTCTCCCCGAGGTCCGTCCGGACGTCTGTCGTCAGTTTGCGCGCCAGAGCCTCCCCCAGCAGTTGCCGCGGCATCAGTATGCTGTCAGCACCCGCGAGCCGGTGGTAGGGCTCGACGTCGGGGTCCTCTACGACGCTGACGACTGTCACCGACTCGTCGACCTCCTTCGCGGTCAGGACGATACTTGCGTCGACCTGGTCGGAGACGTCGGCGACGAGCGCCCGCGCCTCGCTCAGGTTGGTGCGTTCGAGGTCGGTGACCGACTCCGGGTCTCCGTGGATCACCTCGTAGCCGTCACCGTCGAGTTCGACGGCCCGCTCCTCGTCGGGTTCGACCAGCACGTACCCGACACCGTGGGCCTCGAGTTCGTCGATCAGTGTGTCGACCCGGAGTGAGTACGTGCAGACGACCACGTGGTCGGTCGTGTCGGCCGGGACGGCGGTCGGCGGGTCCCGGGAGAGTGCCTCGCGAAACAGCGGCAACAGGACGGCCGGCAGTGCCAGGAAGAACAACCCCACGCCCGTCAGGTCGAGCACCATCACGAGCAGGTTCAACTGGGGGCTCTTCCAGGGGGAGTCCGAGCCGTATCCGGTGGCGGTGAACGTCTCGACGACGACCTGCATCGAGTGCAGCAGCGACACCTCCGTCCCCTCGGGCGGGTACACCCCTGGCTCGAAGGTTTTCATCGCGACGTCGTAGGCGAGAGAGGAAACCAGGATGATGATCGCTATCGAGAGGAGGTAGTAGGCGGTTCGACGCCGCAGGCTCCGCATGGATAGCCCTCTGTTTCCGGTCCAATAAACTGTGTGGTCCCGTCGGCTACGGGTGGAGTCGGCGAGGCCACCCCGCAAACAAGCGGTCGGAACTCCCGGCCACGTGGGCGGGAGTCACTCCAGCAACTGGTCGGCAATCGTGTTGCGGAGGATTTCGCTGGTACCCTCGTAGATTTCGTTGAGTTTGGCGTCCCGCAGGAAACGTTCGGCGGGGAAGTCCTTCACGTAGCCGTAGCCGCCGTGGATCTGGATGCCCTCGTTTGCGACCTCGCGGGAGGCCTCGGAGGCGTAGAGCTTGGCCTGGGCGGCCTCCTTGACGAACCGTTCGCCGCGCATCTTCCTGTCGGCCGCGTCGTGCATCAGGAGTCGTGCAGCCCGCGTCTTCGTGTCCATGTCCGCGAGCTTGTGCTGGATGGCCTGGAAGTCACTGATGGGCTGGTCGAACTGCTCGCGGTCCTGGGCGTACTGGAGGGCCTGGTCGAGCGCGGCCTGTGCGATGCCGACCCCGCGGGCAGCGATGGTGATGCGCCCGCCGTTGAGCGTCTTCAGCGCCTGCCTGAGCCCCGTGCCCGCCTCGCCGATGCGGCGATTCTCGGGCAGGTACATGTCCTCGAAGCGTAACTCCGCTGTCGGACAGCCCTTGTCGCCGAGTTTGTGTTCGGTGCCCTCGACGACGAACCCGTCGTCCTCGTCGGGCCTGACGACGAACGACGAGATACCTTTCGCCCCTGCCTCCGGGTCGGTCTTGGCGAACACGATGACGGTGTCCGCGACAGACCCGTTCGAGATCCAGAGTTTGTTGCCGTCGACGACGTAGCCGTCGCCGTCCTGCTCGGCGGTGGTTTCCATGGCGGGCACGTCGCTTCCCGCACCGGGTTCCGAGAGCGCGAAGGCGCCGATGTCCCGGCCCTCGGCCATGGGCGTCAGGTACAGGTCCTTCTGTTCGTCGTCGCCGAACTCGTAGACCATGTTGCAGGCCAGCGAAATGTGTGCGGCGACGATGGTCCCGAGGCCGCCGCTCCCCCGGGAAATCTCCTCGAGAGCCATCGCGTAGGCGTGGTAATCCAGGCCGGCGCCGCCGTACTCCTCGGGGATCGGCATCCCCATCAGCCCGAGTTCGGCCATCTGGTCGACCAGATCGCGGGGGAACTCGTCGGTCTGGTCGATTTCCGGCGCGCGCGGGACGACCTCCTCGTCGACGAACTCCGCGACCATGTCACGGATCTGGCGCTGTTCCTGGGTCGGCGTGAAGTCCATGCCTGCCGGTAGAGCGGCCTCGTCTATCAGTGTTCCCGTCCCTGGTTGACCTGAGATGCGCCCTCCCGACTGCGAACACTGCGTGCTTCTCCCCGGTTGCGAACGGGTGGCGACGGACCGGAGAGACCGGACTTGCAGCAACGCGGTGACAAAAGAACTTTACGCTGACGTGCGTGGACACCACCATGCGTGCCTTCGACAACACGCCACTCGCACGGGATGGCAAGGTGCTCATTCTCGCGTACGACCACGGGCTCGAACACGGCCCGGTCGACTTCGAGGACGTGCCCGAGAGCGCGAACCCGGAGCACGTCTTCGACGTCGCGACCCACCCGGCGGTCACCACCGTCGCCGTTCAAAAAGGCATCGCCGAAGCGTACTACCCCTCCTACGAGGACGACGTGAACCTGCTGGCGAAGCTCAACGGGACCTCGAACCTCTGGATGGGTGAGCCGGATTCGGCGGTCAACTGCAGCGTCGACTACGCCGCCGACATCGGTGCCTGTGCCGTCGGATTCACGCTCTATGGCGGGTCGAACCACGAGATCGAGATGGCCGAGGAGTTCCGCGAGGTGCAGGAGCGGGCCCGCGAGCACGACCTGCCCGTCGTGATGTGGGCCTATCCGCGCGGCCAGGGACTCAAGAACGACACCAAACCCGACGTGATCGCCTACGCTGCCAGGCAGGCCCTGGAACTTGGCGCCGACATCGCGAAGGTCAAGTACCCCGGCAGGGCCGGCATGGAGAAAGCGGTCCGGATGGCCGGCAAGACAAGGGTCGTCATGTCCGGCGGATCGAAGCGCAGCGACCGGGAGTTTCTCGAGAACGTCAAGGCGGCCATCGACGCCGGCGGGGTGGGCCTGGCGGTCGGCCGGAACGTCTTCCAGCGGGAGAACCCGCGGCGCATCCTCGACGGCCTCGAACAGGTCATCTACGAGGAGGCCTCGGTCGATACCGCCCTCGCTGCCATGGACCGGTAATCCGATGACCGACACCGTCTCGGCCATCTTCGACGTCGTCGCGGAGACTGCCGGCGACGTTCGCGACGGTCTCGCCGAGCGCCGCGCCTACCAGGAGGGGGAAAACCCGAGCGGGGAACGACAGCTGGCCGCCGACGTCTACGCCGACGACCTCCTCGAA
>JAHENO010000250.1 GCA_018609945.1 Haloarculaceae archaeon
CGTAGATCTCGAAGGCGGCCTCTCCGATGTCGATCAGATCGGCGTCGGGCATGAACTCCCGGACACGTTCGACGGCGTCCTCGGCACCGTCGCGCGACTCGTAGCCGCCGCTATCGACCTTGACCTTGCCGTCGCCGCCTGCCAGCCGCCACCGGAATCCCCCGGCCCCGTCCTCGTAGACTTCGATCTCCATCTTACCGATTCCCTCGCGGATGCGGTTGATCGCACGGCGCGCACTGCCGCGAGTCGCGTATCCCTCGCCACTGCTCGCGAGGATGTTGCCGTTGCGGTGACGCAGCCGCCAGCGCCACTTGCCACCCTGGTCCTCGTAGACCTCGATCGTGGTCGGGTCGGGCTGTAGATACTCCGCCGGCCCGACGTACTCCCGGATGCCCTCGACCGCGGTTTCGACCCCGTCACGGGAGGCGTATCCCTCGCGGCCGTCAGCGATGATGTGCCCGTTGTCGTGGCGGAGCCGCCAGCGGTACTCCCTGCGTTCGTCCTCGTAGACTTCGAAGGTTGCCGTGCTCTGCCCGTCATCGGTGGAGACGAATCCGGGGTCGGTTTCGGTCTCGGTCTCGGTTTCCGCCTCGGGGATGTCAGCTTCGTTTTCGACGAGCAAGAGTGTCGCACCGAGCGCGTCACGCCGGACTGCCTTTATTCCCTGCTGGGCGTCGTGTTTGCGGGCGTAGCCCTGGCTGCCGTCGGCGATGATGTTGCCGTTGCGGTGGCGGAGCCGCCAGCGCCACTTGCCGCCCCGGTCCTCGTAGAGCTCGAACTGTGCCTGGCTGGCCTTGTGCTCGCTGATCACAGCCGCGAGGTCGGCTTCGTCAGCCTCTCTCTCTGCAAGACTGTCCTGCAACTGTGCGACCTCGTCTTCGAGTTCGGCGTTCTTGCTCTCGGTGTCCGAGAGAGCGTCTTGGAGGGTCGCAATCCTCTCGACGAGTTCAGCTTCGCTGGTTTCGGAGCCCTCGAGCGTTTCCCGGAGTTCGTCGAGTTCCGCCTGGAGATCCGACATCTCCGCTTCGAGTTCCTCACGATCTGTCAGGATCGGCACGAAGGCACCGCCGACCGCGATGACGAGGAGCCCGAGCGAGTACAGTCCGATGACGCTCTGTGCCTGCGGACGCCAGCCCGGATACACGGCCACGAACCACACCACTCCGACGAGCGAGATGGCTGCACCCACGTAGACGAGCCACGTCGCCCACTGCTGTAACGGCAGTCGGATGGTGGGGCCCGCGATCAACAGGACGAGGCCGATCCCGACCATGACGACTGGCCACTGTGGAACCGATCCGGTGAGATTGGTCGTGATGAGCCACCCGATGCCGACGAACCCGAGAATCAGACCCAGCACGAAGGTCCAGTATCCGCGAGCCTCGTCGCCCGTCGAGGGGGTGCCGATGCGGCGTTTGTACACGGCTGTCAGCGGATCGTCAGTCGAGGTTTTGGATGCCATTGGAGCGCTACTCACTCCTCGTGAGACAGTCGGTCCTACGCAGGTGAAACGGTTTGTCATGGCATACCATGGAAGTTATACCCCGGATCCAGCGGCTTGCTGCTCTCAACAGGGCCACACACGGCAATGTCCTCGTCCTGACTAGATATTTATATGTGATAATATGCATATGCATAGATATAAGGGTATGAGGACTGTTGACAATGTATGGCGACCGAAAAGGCCCAGAAGCAAACGACCGACAGCGCGCACGAACAGATGTTCTCGAACTGGGTGTACCAGATTCCGGGCTTGCTGCTCATGGCCGGCGGATTCGGCGCACTCCTGTTCATGTCCCTCACCTGAGGGTCGTTTCACAGCGGGATAGCGCGGATACCACCCGCTCCGGGCGAGAGCGGACGTTCCGTACAGAACGTCTGCCCGACTCATCGCGATCAGGCGTCCCCGTTCTGCCGGACTCGACACGCCAGCGAGCGGTGTGCCAACCGTCCTCAGCCGGTGGCGTTCTCGGGCGCTGGCGTGGACTCCTCGGTGGGTGTGGACCCGTCGTCGGTCGACGTAGCGTTCTCGTCGGTGGGCGTGGGCGCGTCGGTCCCGTTGTCCGGGGCGGGCGTCGTGGTGGCGTTCGCCGCCTTGACCGGGGCCGCGTCGACCCACGCCGGCCGGTCGACGGTCGTCTCGCCGACGTCGGTCACGCGGAGTTCGTAACTCGCCGAGAGGTTCCCGTAGCCCGTCAGCTGGGGGGAGAACCCGTATGACCAGCTGGCCCGCGTGACCAGGCCGTCCTCGCGGACGTCGAAACTCCCGGCGGTGTTCCGGATGAGTGTGGCCGAGTTGCCCTCGGTGACGACGTAAGTGGTCGACGTCCCGTTGGACGTCCGGTAGTCGGCGACGGACGCGTTCCGGACGTCCAGAAAGACCGCCAGGAACCTGGTGTGGCCAGCTAGGTACCGGTCGTAGGAGATGATGACGCTCCGTTCGACCCCGTCGTCGGTGCGCTCGAACCTGGCCGAGCCGTTCGCGTAGACGTCGGTGTCTGCGATGGCGGGAACGGGCGCCTGGAGCGTCCCGCGACGCCTGACGTCGACGCTGTAGCGGGTCTCGTTCTCGACGCGGATCGTCTCGGTGTGGACGCCCGTCGGCCGGCCGTCTTGCCGCTCCTGGTAGGTCAGCGTCAGCCGGTAGGAGGTGTTCTCGAGGATCGACCCGTGGGCGTCGACGAGCGCGGCCCGGTCGATGTCTCCCGAACGGTTGAGTCCCGGCGGCAGGTCGCTATCGGCCACGTCGGGTGCCGGTGCCGGCACGGGCGTCGCCGTCGGGGCCGTCGAGGGCGTCTCGGTCGGCTGTACTCCGGCGATCCCCTGAGACGGCGGCGTCGGCGTCCCGGCCTCGGCGGCCGGTTCGGTCCCTTCGGTCGGTTCGGCCCCCAGTTGGTCGGCGACGGCGACAGCGAGGCCGCCGGCGACCGCGAGCACCAGCACCGCCGCCAGCACCACCTGCGAGCGCCCGAACACAGCCGCAAGCGGTGTTGCCCCGAGGCCGGCAGGGGCCGCGGCGTCCGTGCTCCCGGTCGCGCCCTCTTCCACGTCGGGGTCGGGTGGCGACCACCCGAAGTGCGAGCGGAGCAACCCCCGGGCCGTCGAACGGTCGATGGCGTAGGCGAGTTGCCGGCCGAGCGCCGCCGCGTCGAGGACGTCGACGTCGGAGTCCTCGGGGACGGTGGTCCCGACGGGCGCGACGACCGCGTCGGCCCAGGCGAGCAGGTCGGGGTCCGGAGGACCGTCGGCCGGATGGACGACGCCGACGCGGCGCTCGCCGTCGTCGCTGGACGCCACGAACCGTCCCTTGTCCCGGCGCTCGACCGCCCACCCCCGTGCCTCGTGGAGGGCGACGGCGAAGTCCACCACCGTCTCGGGGTCGGCCCCGCGACACAGGTCCGCGAGCGGCGCGTCCGCGACCGAGGACATGCCCCCACTATGGGTTCCGGCGGCATATACCTCACCGGTCCGCGAGCGTGCCGGCCACGCGGGCCAGGGTGGCGTGCTTGACCTGCCGCGCCTCGAAGACCTCGCGGGCGCTCTCTGCTGCCGCCTCGTCGACGTCGAACGCGAGGTCGGGATAGACGACCGCCGCCAGCACGAGCGGGTACGCCGGTGCCGGGGAGATTCCGTCGGGCCCCGACAGCGGTTCGGCGGCGAGGGCGCGCTCGATCCGGTCGAAGGAGTCGCCGCGAGCGACGTCGGCCACGAGCGAGACGGCGCGGCGGACGAACTGGCGGGGGAACCCACCAGCCCGGAACGACAACACGAGGAACGGATCGTCGTGCTCGAGTTCGGTCGAGAGGTCCCGGACCGTACCGGTCTCGTCGTGCGTGAGGTTGTGGAAATCGTGTTCGCCCGCGAGCGCGTCGAGGGCGCGACGGGCGCGGTGGACGGGCGCGTCGGGGGCGTGCAGGAAGTAGGTGTACTCCCGGGCACTCGCGTCGTGGGTCGCGTGGAACTCCTCGGACGCCTCGGCGCTCGCCCACGCACGCACGTCGGCGGGCAATTCGCCGTTCAGGGCCGCCGGCGTCAGCCAGGTCGGTGCCTCGAAGCCGACCGTCTGGGCGACCGCCGAGACGCCGGCGTCGGTCCGGCCCGCCGCCGCGTACCCCGCCGGAACGCCCTGCTCCCCGTGGAGGACGTCGAGTTCCCGGAGCGCGTCCAGGATGGCGTCCTCGACGGTCGGGACATCGGGCTGGCGCTGGAAGCCGTGGTAGGGCCGGCCGTCGTAGGCGATCCGGTAGGCGCGCACACCGTGCACTCGGCTCCGCGGACACTTAACGGCTCGCGCCGCCACGCTGGCGACCCGCTACCGCCTGCCGACGGCGGCCCCGCTCGTGGGCCGCTACCGCTCGCCGACGACGGCCGACAGCGACCCCGACTGATCGACGACGAAGACGGCCCCGTACGCGACGGCCGGCGATCCGTCGACCCAGTCGGGCAGTTCGAGGCGCCAGTCGACGGTGCCATCGTCGACTGCCACCGCATAGAGGTGGCGATCGCGGCTACCAACGTACGCGATCCCGTCGGCGACCGCGAGCGAACCGTGTACCGGGCCACCCACGTCGGCCCGCCACTGTTCGGCTCCGTCCGAGGCTGCGAGCCCGCGAAGGACGCCGGTGTCGTCACCCGCCACGACGGTGTCGCCGGCCGTCGCGGGCGTCCCGCGGACGTGTCCCGTCCCGGTTCGCCACCGCTCGCTCCCGTGCTCGGGATCGAGCACGACGATGGCTGTCTCCGTTCCGACGACTAGCTGTCCCGAGCCACCGGTTGCTCCCAGTGAGGGAGCCGTCGCGGCGGTACCGACGGTTTGCCGCCACTGTTCGGTGCCATCGACGGCAGCAAGTGTCACCACCTCTCCGTCTGTCGTCGCGGCGTAGACGTCACTCCCGGCGACGGCCGGGGCACCACGCACCGATCCGCCGACGTCGGTCTCCCAGCGCACGTCGCCATCGGCAGTCATCGAGACGACTGCGCTGCCACTCCCGACGTACAGGTAGCCGTCGCCGTGACCGAAATCGCCGACAGGCCCGTCCAGTCTCGTCCGCCACCGCGGGTCCGGCGGTTCGGCGTCGATGTGCGGCGTCGGCGTCGCGTCCGGCCCCGGCGTCGGCGTTCTGGTCAGCCTGTCGTCCGGTCTGTCCGCGAACTCCAAAGGCGGCGTTCCGGCGACGTCGCCACCACGGCTCCCCGCGATGACTGTCCGACCGGCGACCGTGGACGTCCCCGGTGACGGCCCGTCGAGACCGACACTCCAGAGATGACTCGTCCCGTCGGTCACGCGGTATCCCCCGACTGCGTTGCCGCGGCTCCCGCAGTAGACGGTCGCCGGACCGACGACGGGCGCGGGGAGCCGGTCGGGGCGCTCGAAGGCTCGCCAGGCGCGCGTGCCGTCGTCTGCCCCCAACCGGGCCACGACGCCGGTGTTCGTCCCGACGACGACCTGTCGGTCGCGATAGTGGAGCTGTGATTCGGGAAAGCCCCGGGTCCGCACGCGCCACCGTTCGGTCCCGTCGGACTCGATGGCGACCACGGCACCGCCGGTCCCGGCGCCGCGACCGAAGTCGCTGCTCCCGACGTACAGCCGGCCGTCCCCGACGGCCGGTGTCGTGGGCGTGGCAACCTGGACGCGTGCCGCGACGCCGTCTTCGGTGACGGCGTAGAGCCCCTCCGAGAGCGTGCCGACCCACACGCGTCCGGCGACGACGACCGGAATGGTACTCACCCATGGGCCACCGTCGAGACGGACGCGCCACCGTTCGGCACCGTCCTCGACGTCCCGGGCGACCACCCGGCCGTCGATGTCCGCGGTGTAGACGAAGCCGTCGTGGACGCCGGCGCCGATGCTTATCGACCCGTTCGTCTCGGTGCGCCACAGGATTGCACCGTCCGATAGCGACAAGGACTGGACGACGCTCCCGCTGTGGTCACGGGTATCGCCAGTGAGGAACACGCGCCCGCTGGCGATTGCGGGACGGTGGCCCCGCGTGGGCGCAGAAACGTCCCACCGCACCGACCCGTCGGCGAGGTCGTAGGCGATGGTTCTGCCCTGCGGGTGCGCGAGTACAGCCGTCCCACCTGCGAGCCGGAACGGCGTCGCGTCGTTGACGTGCGGTGCGAACAATCCGTCCGGTGTGTCCTGCCGCCAGCGTTCCGTCCCGTCCCCCTCGTAGGCGAGGACGGCGCCGTCGCGGCGGCCGACCACGACTGTCCCGTCGGCGGCGACGACCGGCGCGGCCGCGAACTCGGCGTCGTGCTCCCGTCGCCAGCGAACATCGCCGCCAGCGTCGTACGCGATGACGGTTCCGTCGAACTGGGTCGCGACCGGCCCGTCGGGCCCGACCGCCGCGCGGACGGTCGTATTGAGGTCGACGTGTTCCTGCCAGTGCACAGACGGCGTCCCCCGGGGACCGGCCGCCTCGACGGTACCGGTGTTCGCGGCGTCGGCGTGGGCGGTCGGCCAGGGGCCGTTCAACGGCGTTCGCGTTCCACTGGTTTCGGTCGGTGTCTGGTCGGCCCCGGGGGGTGTGTCGGGCCCCTGTGTCGGGGTGTCGCCGGACTGGTCGCCGTCGGAATCGCCGAGCAGGTCGCGACATCCTGCTAGTCCGGCCACGAGGAGCGTACCGCTCGTCGCCAGCAACTGGCGTCGTCGGACCGACTGGCTGCGCTGTCGGGGACTGGAGGGCTGATCGGACGCGGGCACAGTGGATGGCGCGTCGGCGCGGATATAGGTTTTCTGTCGACTGACGATCCGGAAGCCTTTCACTCCAGGAGCGACTCGCCAGTCATCGCGTCGGGTTTCTCGACGCCAGCAAGCGCCAGCATCGTGGGCGCGACGTCGGCCAGCGTCCCACCCTCCCGGACGCGCCGGCCGCCGTCGGTTCCGTCGGGCGCCAGGTAGATGAACGGCACTGGGTTGGTGGTGTGTGCGGTATGGGGTGACTCGGGCGTGCCCATGTCGTCGGCGTTGCCGTGGTCTGCGGTGACGAGGACGTGCGCGCCCGCGGCCCGCATGGCGTCGACCAGTCGGCCGAGTTGCTCGTCGACAGCCTCGACGGCCGTGACGGCGGCCTCGAAGTCGCCGGTGTGGCCGACCATGTCGGGGTTGGCGTAGTTGAGGACGACCACATCTGGATCATCCCTCTCGATGACGCAGATAGCGGTGTCGGTCACCTCGGCGGCACTCATCTCTGGTCTCTTGTCGTAGGTCGCCACGTCGGGGCTGGGCACGATCTCCCGGATCTCGCCGTCGAATTCGACTTCGCGGCCGCCGTTCAGGAAGTAGGTGACGTGGGCGTACTTCTCGGTCTCGGCGATGCGCAACTGCGTGCGGCCGGCCTCGGCCAGGACCTCCCCGAGCGTGTCGGCGGGCTGGCGCGGCGGGAACGCGACGGGAAGGTCGAACGTCCGGTCGTACTCGGTCATCGTCACCACCCGGACCTCCGGCGGGTCCGTGTCGGCCCCCCATGCCCCGGATCGGATATCCGCGAGCATCCGCGTCAGTTGCCGGGCGCGGTCGGATCGGAAATTGAAGAAGATCACCGCGTCGCCGTCCTGCAGCGGGGGCCGCCCATCGATTAGCGTCGGCTCGACGAACTCGTCCGTCTCGCCACGGTCGTAGGCAGCCTCGACGGCGGCGACGGCCGACTCTGCGGTGTGGTCGGCCGCCCGGTCGACGATGGCGTCGTAGGCGCGCCTGGTCCGCTCCCAGTTCTGGTCGCGGTCCATCGCGTAGTAGCGTCCCGACACCGTGGCGACGTGGCCGGTGCCCCGATCGGCGGCGTAGGATTCGAGATCCGCCAGGTAGCCCGCGCCACTTTTCGGCGCGGTGTCCCGGCCGTCCGTGAAGGCGTGCGTGACTGCCTCGACCCCGCGCTCGGCCGCCAGGTCGATCAGCGCGTGGAGGTGGGACTGGTAGGAGTGGACGCCGCCGTCGCTGACGAGCCCGAGAAAGTGGACGCGGCCGCCGGTCTCCTCGGCCCGGACGAACGCCGAACCGATGGCCTCGTTCTCGTCGATGGGGACGTCCTCGGGGTCGATGTCGGGCGGTGTCTCCCCTCGCCAGCGTGCGATGGCGTCGGTGACGCGGGCCGACTCCTGTTTGACGACCCGGCCGGCGCCGATGTTGAGGTGACCCACCTCGCTGTTACCCATCTGGCCCTCCGGGAGCCCGACGCGACGCCCGTGGGTCGTCAGCGTCGACTGTGCGCCCTCGGTCCAG
>JAHENO010000251.1 GCA_018609945.1 Haloarculaceae archaeon
CTCGGGGTCGACGCACAGGCGAAGATGGTCCGCGGAGCCCGGGAGAACCTCGCCCACTTTCTCGACGACGACTGGAGTGTAGCACGCGGCGACGCCCGTTCGTTGCCCATCGCCGACGGGGCCGTCGACGCCGTCGTCTTCGACGCGCCCTACGGCCGCCAGTCGAAAATCGAGGGCCGCCTCGACGCGCTGGTGCTGGGGGCACTCGAAGAGGCGCGCCGCGTCGCCCCGCGGTGTGTGGTGGTCGGCGACCGGCCCTGGGCACAGGCTGCCCACGAGGCCGGCTGGACGACCGAGGCTGCCTTCGACCGGCCGGTTCACCGGTCGCTGACCCGGTACGTCCTGGCGCTGCGGCGGCGCTGACGGGGCGGCTTCCGAAGCATTGAATACGTCACAGGCGGGTCTACCGGCCGCTATGGCCGAGTCAGACACGACGGTGTACGGCGACGGGGACGCGGACCTGTCCGTCCTCGCGGATCGGACCGTGGCCATCATCGGCTACGGCAACCAGGGACGGGCCCAGGGGTTGAACCTCCGGGACTCGGGCGTCGAGGACGTCATCGTCGGCAACCGGGAGGACGCTTCCTGGGAACAGGCCGAGGACGACGGCTTCCCGGTCTACACGATGGCCGAGGCGACCGACCGGGCGGACGTCGTCTTCCTGCTGGTCCCCGACGAGGTCCAGCCCGCGGTATTTCGGGAGGAAATTGAGCCGAATCTCGACGAAGGTGACGTGTTGAACTTCGCCTCGGGATACAACATCACCTACGGGTTCATCGATCCCCCTGCCGACGTCGACGTGGTGATGGTGGCTCCCCGGATGATCGGAACCACGGTGCGCGAACTCTACGAGGAGGGCGACGGCGCGCCGGCACTGCTCGCGGTCGAGCAGGACGCCTCGGGGGAGGCGCTCGACGTGGCGCTGGCCCTCGCGAAGGGCATCGGTTCGACGCGGTCTGGCGTCATCGACTCCGATTTCGAGTCCGAGACCATCACGGACCTCATGACCGAGCAGGCGCTGTTGCCCGTGATGATCACCGCCCTCCGGGCCAAATACGAGGCCGAGGTCGAGGCAGGTGTCGCCCCGGAGACGGTGCTCATGGAACAGTACCTCTCGCGGGAGATGTCTCACATCTGGGAGAAGGCGGCCACTCAGGGACTGATCGAGCAACTCTCGCTGCACTCACAGACCAGCCAGTACGGGCAACTCAGGTTCTCGCAATCGTTCGACGACGACCCGATCCGGGAGTTCATGGACCAGCGCCTGCGCGAGATAGAGAACGGGCGGTTCGCGACCGAGTGGACGTCCGAACAGCAGGCCGGCTATCCACAGCTCGACCGGCTCTTCGAACTGTTCCGCTCCGAGGAACAGTTCCAGATGGAACAGGAGACCATCGACCGGTTCGACCTCGGGGAAGAGTAGTCCGGTTTCGGCGGTCCTGTCAGTTCAGCCGCTCGGCGCTGTCGTCGTACCCGTCGAAGAGATGGAGGTGGTCCGGGTCGAAGACCAGGTATCCCTCCTCGCCGAACTCGAGGGTGTTTGCCGGGACGACCGCGGTGACTTCCACGCCGTCTTCGGTCTCGCAACGCACGATATCCTCGGTCCCGATCTGTTCGGTGACTATGACCGTGACCGGCACGGCGAGGGCGCCATCGTCGGGGTCTTCGGACCAGGTGAGATGACGGGGCCGGACACAGAGTGCGACCTCCTCGCCCGTCGCGCCAGCGAGCGCCTCGGCGTCCTCGACTGGCAATTCGAAGCGCAGATCGCCCGATTCGAGTACGCCATCGCCGGCGACGACGCAGTCGAAGCGATTGATCTGGGGCGACCCGATGAACATCGCAACGAACAGGTTCGACGGTTCGCTGTAGACCGTATCGGGGTCGCCGATCTGGGCAATCTCGCCGTCGTTCATCACGACGAGCCTGTCGCCCATTGTCATCGCCTCTTCTTGGTCGTGGGTGACGTGGATCATCGTGATTCCGCGCTCCTTCTGGATGCGCATCACCTCAGCCCGGAGTTGCCGCTTGAGCAACTCGTCGAGGTCGCTGAACGGCTCGTCCATCAGGAACACCTCGGGTTCGCGGACCAGTGCGCGCGCGAGCGCGATCCGCTGGCGCTGCCCGCCCGACAGGTCGCTCACCTGCTTTTCGAGGAACCCGTCGCAGTTGGTCGCGCGAGCGACCTCCTCGACGTTCTCGTCGATCGTTCCCGTGACCTGCTGCCCGTCGGCGTGGAGGGGGAACGCGATGTTCTCCGCCGCCGTCATGTGGGGATAGAGCGCGAGGTCCTGGAACACCATGCTGATATCCCGGTCCTGGGGGGACCGGTCGGTCACGTCGGCGTCGTCGAACGTGATGGTGCCGCTGGTCGGCGTCTCCAGGCCGGCGATCGACCGGAGCGTCGTGGTCTTGCCACACCCGCTCGGGCCGACCAGCACCACGAGTTCGCCGTCCGCGATGTCCAGGGATATCTCGTTGGTCGCTACGATCGAGCCGAACCGCTTCGTGAGATTGTCAATAGTGACGTCTGCCATGGATTACACCTCGGCCATGCCGAGGGTCATGCCCTCGATGATGTGCTTTCTGAACGCGATCAGTATGAGCGTGGGGGGGATCGCGACGACGACCGCCATCGCCATGATCTGATCCCACAGGATCTGGTTGCTGAGGATCAGCGTCGGGATGATCGTCGGATACGGGCTGACGTTGTCGCCGGTGATGATCAGCGCGAAGATGAACTCGTTCCAGGCGAACACCCACGACAGCATCGTGGTGGCGATCAGCCCGGGCCTGACCAGCGGGAAGACGACCTTCCGGAACGTCTGGAGTTGCGAGTAGCCGTCGACGTAGGCCGCTTCCTCGTAGGAGACGGGGATCTTGTTGAAGAAGTCCCGCATCAGCCAGGTCGCCAGGGGGAGATTGAATGTCAGATACAGGAGGATCAGCCCGAGGTGGGTGTCCTGGAGGTTGAGCCACCCGAAGATGAAGAACATCGGGAGCACCACTGCGATCGGCGGGAACATCCGCGTCGAGAGCAGCCAGAAGGAGACGTTCCCGCCGGGGTCGATCCGGTTGGCGTGCCGGGAAAAGGCGTAGCCGGCCATTGCCCCCAGAATCACCGACAGTATCGTCGTCCCCGACGCGATGATCAGGCTGTCGATGATCGACGAGACCGCCCGGGAGTTGCTGAATACCCACTGGAAGGCACTCAGGTTTAGCACCTCCGGGTACAGCGTCGGGGGGAACGTGTTGATCAGTTCCAGGGGCTTGAGTGCCGTGTTGAGCGTCCAGTACAGCGGGAACGCCGCAAACACTGCGTACAGCGCCAGGAAGGCCTTGCCGACCGTCGGGAGCGCGCGGTTACCGGTCGCCATCTCAGACCCCCTCCACGGTCTGGACGTACCGCCAGAACAGCAACATCGTGAGGATCGACCCGAGCCCGAGCACCCACGTCAGCGCCGCCGCCCGCCCGATGTTGAAGTCCTGGAACCCGACCAGGTAGGTGAAGAAGGTCGGGAGTTCCGTTGCCGATCCCGGTCCGCCGCGGGTCATGATGAACAGTTTGTCGAAGAACTTGTAGGCGTCCATGAACCGGAGGATCGCAGCGACGACGATCAGGTTCCGCAACTGGGGGAGCGTGATCCGGCGGAACATCATCCACCGGGAGGCGCCGTCGACGCGTGCGGCCTCGTAGAGGCTATCGGAGAGGCTGGCCCGGCCCCCGTAGACGATCAGGAGTGGCAGCCCGACCCACTGCCAGGTGTCCGCGATCATGATCGAGGTCAGTCCCAACCATCGGGAGCCCAGCCAGTTCACCGACGGCAGCCCGACCATTCCGAGGATGCCGTTGGCGACGCCACCGCCGGGCAACAGCAACAGCTGCCACATCCGGCCGGCCACCAGCGGCGCGTACATCATCGGGACGGTAAACAGGGTAATCAGCCCGATCCGGACTGCCCTGCTCTCGACGTAGTTGTAGAGTGCCAGCGCCAGAAAGGTCCCCAGCGTCACCTGCAGGAGGACCCCGAACCCGCCGTAGTAGACGAAGTTGATCACCGAGTCGATGAACCGCTGGGTCGTGAACAGCCAGGCGTAGTTGCCGACACCCGTAAATTCTGGCGTCTGGTAGGCCAGCGAGCCGGGTTTCCAGCGGTTGAAGCTCAGCCACAGCGACCAGAGCATCGGCCCGATGGTCACCAGAAAGACCGTCGCGATGGCCGGTCCAACGAGCAGGTAGGGCGCCAGATTCCTGTCTTCCAGACGGTCCGGGATCGGGAACTGTGCGAGCGTGCCTCTGATGGTACTCATGCGTGATCACCTGGAATGATGTGCGTCGATATCGTACCGACAGATTTCATGTGTGTTCGAGAGCAAACGACCAGCGACGGAAAGCGACCGATCCGATCGCAGGCCGTTCAGATCAGACGTAGTCCAGTTCGCGCGCGGTTTCGATGAAGTCCTGGTAGGCCTGCTGCTGGCCCTCGCGGCCGAGTTCGTCGACCGTCTGGCGCCACTTCTCGGCGGCGTTGTCCAGGGCCTCCTGTGGGGACTCCTGGCCGGCCAGGGCCCGCTGGATGTGCAGCGAGAGGTCCTGGATGTACTGGTTGGCGCCGGGCCAGTTGGGCTGCGGGAAGCCGTTCTCCATGTTGACCTGGCCGGCCTCGATGTGTTGCAGTGCCTGCTCGAAGGCGCTGCGGCCCTCCGGGTACTCCCCGTCGGGATCGAAGATCGGCGGGTTCTCCGGGAACCCTTCGCCGGTCCCCCGGAGCGGGTTCGACCTGGTGTAGGCCTCCGCGGCCTCCTCGGTGTAGTGCTGTTCGAGGTTGGGGTCGAGGCCAGTGAACGGGTCGGCGACAGTCTCGACGCTGAAGTCCGGGTGCGAGAGGCGCATCATGGCGTAGAAGGCTGCCTCCTTGCGCTCGTCCGAAAGCGACGCCGGCATGGAGTACAGCCGGTTATAGAGCATCATCGCGTTGCGCCGGATCGAGCCGTCGTCCTGTTCCCAGCCCGGCACTGCGGCGGCGCTCTGGTCGCCGACGACGGGGAAGTCACCGCGGGCGGTGAACTCGGTGAGGTCGATCCACCACACCGACATCACGACGTTGCCCTGCTGCCACTGCTCGATGGTCTCGGCGACGCCCAGCTGGTCGGTGTTCGGCGGGGCGTAGTTGGTCGTCTCGACCATGTTCTCCAGCGCGGCGACCCCGTCCTCGGAGTTGATCTGGGGCTCCATGTCCTCGTCGAAGTAGATGACGCCGCGGGAGGCCGCGCGGTCCATCCACCACCCGAAGTTCCACGGTCGCGCCCCGTAGACCTGCGTGCCGTAGACGCCGTCCTCGGTGTTCTCGGTGAAGTACTTCGCGACCTGGTTGAACTCCGGCCACGTCTCCGGGACCGTGAGTTCCTCGCCGTACTCGTCCTGATACTGCTGCTGGTGGGTTTCGTCGTTGAAGAAGGACGGCCGGTAGAAGAGGTTGTGGATGTCGCCGTCGATCGGGAGCGCGACGGTATCGCCCTGGTATTTCATGTAGAACTCCCGGTAGGGCTCGATCACGCTGTCGATGTACTCGTCCATCCCCTCGTACTTCGCGAGGTACGGGTCGAGGGGTTCGAACAGTTCCCGGGCCTGGAAGTCGCCCAGGTGCAGTGGCAACAGCAGCGTGATGTCGAACGGGAAGTCCCCACCCCCGACGAACTGGGAATTGAGATCCGAGTAGTAGTTGTCCGGGGGCAACACCTGGCCCTCGTTGAAACTGACGCCACACTCCTCCCCGATCGCGGGACCGAACATCGAGTACAGCGGCCCGGCGGCGTTGTCCGTCGACCACCTGAGTTCGATGTCCGAGAACGCGTCGTCGTTCCGGGGTACTGGAATCTGCTCCTGGTCGCCGCCGCCGTCGCCACCATCGCCGCCGTCCCCGCCGTCGCCACCGTCGCCACCGTCGCCACCACCGCCGTCGTCGGGTTGGCTCGCCGGACACCCCGCAAGCGCGGGGAGGCCTGCTGCGACTCCGCCCGCCCCGAAGAACTTCATCCACTCCCGCCTGTTCATCCCGTACGGATAGTCGCCATCCCTGTACTCCTCGTCCGAGCCTGGTTGTTCTGCGTCAGCCATGGTTACACCTGGCTTTCGTGCAAGCAAGTCGACCCCCCTTAAATAATTTTGGAATAGGTGAAATCGTCCTGTCCTTTCGTGTGACTGTTGGGAGCCTTTACCGAAATTCGAGTAATTATCTCACAAAAAGGCAAACGCACGAACCGAGGCGCCGCTGGTCCCCTGGTAGTTGATCGGGGGGTACAGGAAGTACGCCCGCCGGGAGTCGGCCCCGTCCAGCACGTCCCCGAGGTTGCGCAGTTCCTCGATGGGGATGATGTCGTTTTCGAGCAACGGCAGGTGCGACTCGTCGGGCATCGTCTCCTCGACTGCGGGGCCGTGGGCGTCGACTTCGCCGGCCCAGCCCCCGACCGAGGCGCCGTCGGTCCCGACGGCCTTCGGCTCCAGCGACGCCAGGTACTCGGCGGCGTCGGCCGTCAGGTAGGGAAACTCGAAGAGGTACTCCGGCGTCCGGCCGTGGTACTGGTCCCAGCCCGTGTGGAGCATCACCACGTCGCCGGGTTCGATGTCGTCCTCGAAGGCTTCGAGTTCCGCGACTGTGATCGTGGCTTCGGGTTCCTTGGGCGTCAGGTCGATGACCACGCCCTCGCCCATGAACTTCTCGATGGGGAACTCGTCGAGGGTTTTCCCCTCGGGGATGAAGTGCAGCGGCGAGTCGATGTGCGTGCCCGTGTGTGTGGACATCTCGGCCATCTCCATGGTGAAGCCGTCACGGGCGGCCCAGGCGGACTGCTCCAGCGTCACCGACGGCAACGTCGGCCAGACCGGCATGCTCTCGTCGACTGGGTTGCTCAGGTCGATGACTTCCTCGGGTGCCTGAAACATGGGGGGTCAGTCGCTCCCGGGGTGTAAAAAGATTCCTCCCCAGAAGATATAACTGAGTCCGCGGGGAGTTGCGCATGCTATGGGTCGACTCGATCCGAACTTCGAAGACGAAACGGTCATCGTAACCGGTTCCGCGTCGGGTATCGGCCGCGAGGTCGCCCTGCGGTTCGGCGAGGCCGGTGCGTCGGTCGTCGTCGCGGACCTCGACGAAGAACCCAAGGACGGCGACGTCCCGACACACGAACGCATCGAGGAGGCGGGGGGAACCGCCGAGTACGTCGAGACGGACGTCACCGACCGCGACCAGCTGGAGACGCTCGTCGAGGCGGCCCGCGAGTTCGGCGGCGTCGACGTCATGATCAACAACGCCGGGCTGATCATCCCCGGCTCCCTGCGGGAACTCACGCCCGAGGAGTTCGACAGCGTCTTCGCGGTCAACGCGAGGGGCGTCTACTTCGGCACGCAGGTCGCAGCCAACGACATGATCGACCGCGGCGACCCGGGCTGTATCATCAACACCGCCTCGATCAGTTCCAGCCACGCACAGTTCGACCAGGTGCAGTACGACGCCTCGAAGGGCGCGGTGCGGATGATCACCCGTGGCTCCGCGCTCGAACTCGCGGAGTACGGCATCCGTGTCAACGCGGTCGCCCCGGGTCAGATCGCCACGGAGTTCGTCGAGGGCTGGAGCGACCTCGCCCGGGAGATGGCCGACGAGGAGGAGTTCGTCAAGCCAGTCCCGCTCGACCGCGCGGGAACGCCCGCGGACGTCGCGCCCGCCTACCTCTTTCTGGCGAGCGAGGACGCCGGCTACGTGACCGGCGAACTGCTCTTCGTCGACGGCGGCTGGCAGGTCATCTGAGGCCCTGCAGCACCTGCCGTCGAACGCGAAGCCGCTGGGGGAGCCGTCACTATCTTACTGGCGGCTTCCGTGCGGCCCGGTATGGCACACCTGGCAGTCGACCTCGGCGCGAACGGCGGGAAGGCCTACCTGGGACAGTTCGAGGAGGGGGTGACCGTCGAAGAGGTCCACCGGTTCGACAACCGCCCGGTCGAGCGCGCCGGCCGATACGTCTGGGAGATCGACCGCATCCGCGCCGAGGTCGAGACGGCGATCCGGGAGGCCGACGGCCGCGCCGACCTCGAGACCGTCGGTCTCGACACCTGGGGGGTCGACTTCGGTCTCCTGGCGGGGGGTGAGTTGCTCCGCCCGCCAACGTCCTACCGTGAGCCGTCGGTCACGTCGACGCGCGATGACATCCTCGACCGCGCGAGCAAGCGCCAAATCTTCGAGGCCACGGGTATCAACAACTGGAACACGCCGAACACGCTCTGGCAGTATCACCACCTCGTCACCCGCGAGCCCGACGTCTTCGAGCGCGCCGACAGGGTCGTGATGACGCCACAGTTGCTCTCGACGCTGCTAGGGGGACGGCCTGCGGGCGAGGTGACCATCGCGTCCACCACCCAGATGCTGGACACGCGGACCGGAAGATGGGCCGAGGGCCTCCTCGACGCGCTCGACCTTCCGACGGAACCGCTGCCCGAGGTCGAGGAGCCTGGCGGCCGGCTCGGACCCTTGCGACCCGGCCTCGCGGCGGACCTCGAGAGCGACCCCGAACTGGTGTTGCCCGCGAGCCACGACACTGCCTCCGCGGTTGCGGGACTGCCGCTGGCGGACGACGCCCGTGCCTTCCTGAGCACCGGGACGTGGTTCATCCCGGGTGTCGAACTCGCGGCGCCGAAAATCGACGACGACGCCTTCGCGGTCGGCGCGTCGAACGAACTCGGCGCCGGTGGGCGCGTGCGCTTCATCAGGAACGTCACGGGCTTTTTCCTCATGGAGGAGTGTCTGGCCGCCTGGGAGTCCGAGGGCGAGTCGCTGGGTTACGGACAGTTGGTTGCCGAGGCACGCGAGGCCGACCCCTTTGGCCCGCTGGTCGACCCGGAAGCCGACGCCTTCGACATCAGCGGCGAAATGCCCGCCGCAATCCGCGCGTTCTGCGAGGAGACGGGGCAGCGGCCACCCGGCGACCGCGGGGCACTGGTCCGGACCATCCTGGAGAGCCTCGCAGCGCGGGCCGCCATCGTCCTCGAAGAAATCCTGACGGCGGCCGGCACCGACGCCGACCGGCTCCATCTCGGCGGCGGCGGCGTCCGCAACGAACTGTTCTGCGGGATGCTCGCGTCGGCGCTGGACCGGCAGGTCGTGGCCGGCCCGGCGGAGGCGACGGCGGTGGGCAACCTCCTCACGCAGGCGATTGCTGTCGGCTCGGTTTCGGACCTCGCGGCCGGACGCGAGCAGGTCGCTGCCGCGTTCTCGCCGACGACCTACCACCCGACACGGACCGACGACTGGGGAGAGGTGAAATCGCGGATGCGCGAACTGATGGAGACAGACGTGGCCTGACGAACTCGACGCGTCCCGCGGCGAGTGGTGGCTACTCGTCGACTGTGGATTTCGCTCGTGACGGCCCCGCACATTTTATTGCCCCCTCCTGCATGTGGCGAGACGCACATGATGTTCGAACAGGACCGTACGGCGTTGAGCGAACTCGGCCGCGAGATGGTCGAGAAGGGACTCACCCGGGGCGTCGGGGGCAACCTCAGCCAGCGCGGCGACGCGGACCACGTCGCGATCACGCCATCCGGTATCCCGTACGACGATATCGATCCCGTGGACGTCCCCGTCGTAACGACCGAGGGCGACCACGTCGAGGGTGAACTGACACCCTCGACCGAGACGCCCATGCACACCATGATCTACCAGCAGCGCCCCGACGTCGGCGGGATCGCTCACACCCACTCCCCGTACGCGACCACCTTCGGCACGCTGGGCCAGGCTGTCCCCGCATCGCATTACCTCGTCTCCTACATCGGTCCGGAGATTCCGGTGACGGGATACGAACAGCCGGGCACCGAAGCACTGGGCCGCGAGGCCACAGACACACTCGGCGAGGAGTACAATGCCTGTCTGCTCCGGAACCACGGCGTCATCGCGGTCGGAAGCGACGCCGACGACGCCCTCGAAACTGCCCAGATGGTCGAATTCTGCGCGCGCATCCACCACCATGCGGTCAGCATCGGCGAGCCCATCATCCTCGAGGACGAGTACATCGAGGAACTGATCGAGGACATCGCGGAGTACCGGCAGATCGCCTGATGGTGGCTGGACTGGTCGTCGCCGACGACCTCACCGGCGCCTGCGACACTGGACACGAGTTCGCGGCACGCGGGTACCGCACGCGGGTGACACTCCATCCCACTGGCTCGCCGGGGGACGCGGAGGTACTCGTCGTCGACACCGACAGCCGCTACGCGCCGGCCGACGTGGCTGCCGACGCGGTCCGGGCGGCCGTCGAGGCCCATCCAGCCGAGACGCTCTACAAGAAGGTCGACTCGACGCTCCGCGGGAACCTCGCGGCCGAGGTGGCGGCCGCTCTCCAGGCACGCGTCGACCGAAGAACTCAGGACGGAACGCCGGACGGACTCGCGGTCGTCGCTCCCGCGGCACCGGCGACCGGCCGGACGACCGCCTGCGGGGTCCACCTCGTCGAGGGGACGCTCCTCACGGACACCGAGCCCGGCCGGGATCCCGAGAAGGGCCCGGCGAGCCCGCGCCTGCCGGAGCTGTTCGCCGACGTCGGCCTCCCGGTCGAGCACCTCTGCATCGAGACGGTCGCGACCGGCCCGGCAGCCGTCGCCGATCGTCTCCGCGAGTGGGGCAGTGCGCCCCGGATCGTGACGGCGGACGCGACGCATGACGCGCACCTGCGTGCGGTTGCCACGGGCGTCGACCGACTGGACGAACCCGCGGTCTACGCGGGGAGCGCGGGGCTGGCCGGTCACGTCCCCCTGCCTGCCCCCCCGGACGGTTCTGGCGAGCCGGTCACGACGCCGAACCCGGGCGACCGGGCGGGCGAACTCGGCGTCGCCGGGAGCGTCGCCCCGCAGACGCTCGCTGCACTCGAGGCCCTTCCCGAGGGCAGTCTGGTCGTTCTCGATGCCGAAGCCGCCGTCGCCGATCCCGGGGAGACTGCAGCGGAAACCGCGAGACGGGTCCGGGACGTCCTGGCGGCGGAGGGCCGGGCAGTTCTGACGGCCGCGACCGACGAGGTGGCGGTCGACCGGGCACTCGCGGCCGGCCGGGAGGCGGGCCTTCCGGACCGCGAAACGCGGGAACGCGTGGCGGAGACGCTGGCAGGAACTGCTGCCGCCGTCGTCGCCGACGCCCGCCCTGCCGGGCTGTTTCTCACCGGTGGGGACACCGCGGTCGCCGTCCTCGATGCGATCGACGCCGACGCGATACTGCTGTCGGGAGAGGCCGTCGACGCCGGGATTCCGCTGGGGACAGTCGAAGGTGGCCGTGCAGACGGGGCGGCGCTCGTCACGAAGGCGGGTGCGTTCGGCGGTCCGGAGACAGTTATTAATTGCCTCGACCGTCTACGGGAGGTATGAGTCGTTCGACGGATTCGCGGCCGCTCGTGGGCGTGACGATGGGAGACCCGGCGGGGATCGGCCCCGAGGTGATCGCGAAGGGGTACGCTGCAGCCTCGGACCACGCTCGCCTCGTCGTCGTCGGGAACGCGGACGTCCTCGCGGCGGCCGTCGACATCTGCGGGCTCGACCTCGCCGTGCGCGCGGTCGCGCACCCCGAAGAGGCGACGGGCGACCCGTCGACCGTGGAGGTGCTGGACCTGGACGAGGTGGACGCCGGGGCGCTCGAACGCGGCGTCGTCGACGAGGCGTACGGCCGGGCGAGCCTCGCCTACGTCGAGCGCGCCATCGACCTCGCCGTGGCCGGGGAGATCGACGCCATCACGACGGCACCGATCAACAAACAGTCGACGCGCCTGGCCGGCAGCGAGCACGCGGGTCACACCGGGCTGCTTGCCGAGCGCACCGGGACGGACAGCTACTCGATGATGCTCATCGAGGACCCGTTGCGGGTCACGCACGTCAGCACGCACGTCCCGCTACTCGAAGCCTGCGAGCAGGTCACCGAGGAGCGCGTCTTCGAGACGATCCGAGTGACCGACGAGGCGGTACGCGAACTCGGCGTCGAGTCGCCGGCCGTGGCCGTCGCCGGACTCAACCCCCACGCCGGCGACGGCGGGCTACTCGGAGCGGCCGATAGCGAGGAGATCGCGCCGGCGGTCGAGCGTGCCCGCGAGGCGGGCATCGACGCCGTCGGCCCCGAATCACCCGACACCGTCTACGTCCAGGCTGCCGACGGTGCCTACGACTGCGTCGTCTCGATGTACCACGACCAGGGTCACATCCCCATCAAGATGCTCGGATTCTCCGGCGGCGAGGCGATAAGCGGCGTGAACGTGACCATCGGGCTGCCCATCGTCCGTACCAGCGTCGACCACGGCACCGCATTCGACATCGCTGGCGAGGGGGTCGCCTCCGAGACCAGTCTGATCGAGGCCGTGGAGGTGGCAGCCGAGATGGCCGCCGCGCGGGGTGCGAACGACGACGGACCCGCCGGGACGGAGGAGACGCGCCCGGAGGTGAGCGAGGAGCCATGACCGTCGAGTTCCCGGACGCGGACGCGCTCAGAACGGCGAACGACGTGGCACTCGATGACTACCCGCGCTTTGCCGTCGCACACCGGCACCGCGACCTCGACCCGATCGAGGATATCGAGGCGGCCGGCCGCGACGCCGTCGCGGACCTGCCACTCGCGGATATCCCGCAGGGCGGCGAAATCGCGGTCACTGCCGGGAGCCGTGGCATCGCCGACATGCCGGCGGTGACCGCCGCCGCCGTGGCCGAACTGCAGGAGCGTGGGTTCGAGCCCTTCATCCTGCCGGCGATGGGCAGCCACGGCGGCGCGACCGCGGAGGGCCAGCGCGAGACCCTCGAGTCGCTGGGGTTCACCGAGGAGTACCTCGGCTGTGAGATCAGGTCCTCGATGGACGTCGAGGAGATGAGCGAGGACCGCATGGGTCGCCCCGTCTACGTCGCCAGCGACGCGCTGGCAGCGGACGCGGTGATCCTCGCCAACCGGGTGAAGCCCCACACCGACTTCTCGGGTCCCGTCGAGAGCGGCCTCTGCAAGATGGCAGTGGTCGGCCTCGGGAAGCACCGGGGCGCCGAGTCGCTGCACAACGCCGGCCTCGCGGCCGAATTCGACGACGTCATCGTCGACCGGACGCGCATGCTACTGGACGCGGCCGACGTCGTCGGGGGCATCGCGCTGGTCGAGGACGCCCGCGAGCGCGCGACACATGTCGAGGGCATCCCCGCCGACGCGATCCTCGACCGCGAACCGGAACTCCTCGAGCGCGCCTACGAGGAGTTGCCGATGTTGCCCGTCGACGACCTCGATCTGCTGATCGTCGACGAACTCGGCAAGGACATCTCCGGAACGGGCATGGACACCAACGTCCTCGGGCGATACCGCTTCTACGGCGAGGACGAACCAGAGAGGCCGGAGATCACGCGGGTCTACGTGCGCTCGCTGACAGAACCCTCCCACGGGAACGCCCTCGGGGTGGGGCTGGCCGACTTCGCGCACCGCGACCTGGTCGAGACCATCGACTTCGTGGACATGTACGTCAACATCGCCACGAGCGGCGAGCCCGAACGGTCGAAGGTGCCGTTCGTGGTCCCGGACGACCGGACCGCCCTGGCGGTTATCCCCTCGACGCTCGGGCTCGGGGACCTCTCGGAGCTGCGCGCCGCACGGATCAGGAGCACCCTCGATCCCGACGAACTCGTCGTCTCCGAACCCGTCGCGCGCGACCTCGAAGACCGTGACGACGTGACCGTGGGGCCGCTGGAACCCCTCTCCCTGGTCGAGGAGCGACTCCCACCGGACCCCTATCCGGGCGAGTGATCCCTGGCGTGTGCCTCCCGGCACGCGCAGAGCAGGACCTCAGAGTTCGGTCGCGCGGGCTCGCTGTCGGAGGTAGGCCGTCGAAGAGAGGACGTTCACGACCGGGATGGCACCGAGGGTCGCCCAGAACAGCGGGCCGCCCGCCCAGTCGGTGTGGGTTCGGAGGTACCAGGCGTCCAGGTACGTCGCGGCCGGCACGCCGAGGACGTTCGCCGCGAGCCACGCCAGCACCACCGGCACCGAGAAGACGCCACCGGGACCGACCACCAGGAGCGCGACGGCAAGCAGATTCACTGCGAGCCCAGCGCCCACACCGTAGACGCCGAGCGATGACCCACGCGGGGGCTCGTCGGGCACCACGGGGATGTAGTGGCGGTCCTCGGCAGTCAGGCGGATCGACTCGCCGTAGAGGTCCGCGAACCGCCCGGGTGCGATGTCCTTGAGTTGCAGGAGACGCTCGAGCCGATCGTCCGCAGGGCCGTCAGGCTCGAACGCGAAGTAGACGGGCACGCGCTCGTCGTCGACGTCGACCGCGAGTGCCAGCGCCTCTTCGGTCCGAATCTCGACAGGATAGTCCGCGGGGATCGCCGAGGCGGGAACGCGCTCGACGTCTACTGCCCGACCGAGGACCTGGCCCGACGCTGTTCCCGTCCCGATACGGGATTCGACCTCTAGGAACGACGTTGCGGCGTCCTCCATGTCGGCTGCCTGATCGGTGGCCACGCGGGGGGGCTGGTCCTCGCCCGCCGGTTCCACCGAGTCCTCGCTGTGGGACGCCTCCACCTCCTCGGGTTCCTCGGTCACGGCCGGGCTTGGCTGGCACGCCAACTAAACGTGTCGGCGCTCAGAACGACCCGAGCAGCAATGCCAGACAGACCGCGCTGAGGCCGATGCCGCCGACGATCTGCAGAGGGCCGCGCTTGCCGTAGTAGCGTTCGAGTTCCTCCTCGGTGCGGTCCGAGACGAGGAATTTGTCCAGTTCGTCGCGGGTCATCTCCAGCAGATCCGCCTGGCCGGTCTCCATTCCTCCCCCGGTCTCCCGTGGAACGGCGCTCCCGAGGACGTAGACTTCGCTTTCGTCTGGCAACACACGCTGTGTGTACCGTCTCCGGCGGTTCGAGTAACCGATTGCGTCACCGTCGATCAGGTCTCCTAGGCCGTCGCTTGCATCCCCGAAGACACTGGTGCCATCGTCATTGCGGTCGTGGCGCTCGATGAACTCGCGGACCTCCGCAGGCGGGGACTCGCTCCGGTCGGTGGTGAACCGCGTCTGATTCTCGTCCGATATCTCGAAGGTCGCGTTGCCTTCTCGTGCCCGGACGAGTACCTCTCCCGTCCCATCGTCGAGGTCGAATGGGACGGTCCGGGTTCCCGACGCGATGGTCTGCCACTCGTGGTCGGCCTCGTCCGGGTCCTTACGCCACTCCTCGATTTCCCAGTCGACGTACAGACACTCCTCGTCGGTAAAGGGCGCCTCGATGGTCTCGCCGTCGCTACGCGCGACTCCGGCGAGTTCCGTCCGGCCAACCGCCATCGAACGGACCTTCTCGGTGGGCGTATCCTGGATGAGTCGCTTCGTCTTCCACTTCCCGAAGCCGTCGTAGACGAGATACAGGCCGATCAGAAACCCCACAAACAGGGCAGCCCCCGAATCGCCGTCGTTCGAACTCTGGACGAGGATTGCGTCCAGCGTCCCGGCGAGTGCGCCGAGCCATCCCGGATCGACCGGTGCCGTGACTGCGGTCATGCCTGTGCCTGGTCGAACGCCGCGCCGACGTCGACGTCCTCCAGTTCCTCCGGGTCGGCGCGGAACAGTTCCCGCTCGCTGAAGCCGAACTGTCTGGCGAAGATGACGTAGGGGAACTGTTCGATGCGCGTGTTGTGCTGGGTGACCGCCTCGTTGTACACCTCCCGCCTGTCGGCGATCTGGGATTCGAGTTCGCTGATGCGCTTCTGGAACTGCATCATGTTCTCCTGGGAGCGCAACTCGGGATAGGCCTCGGCGCGCGCCTCGAAGTCCATCAGCGCCTGGCGCACCTGCTGGTCTGCCTGGGCCTGTTCACCCGGCGTCTCCGCCTGCGCGGTCGCCTCCCGCGCTGCCGTGAGTTCCTGCAGCACCTGCTCTTCCTGTTCCATGAACTCGGTGGCGGCGTCGATGAGTTTCGTCAGTTCGTCCTGTCGCTGCTTGAGCAGGACGTCGATGTTCTGTTTGGCCTGGTCGACCCGCTCGCGGAGACTCACCAGCTGGTTGTAGATGTTGATGACGTACCCCACCAGCAACACGAGCAGGACGAGCGCGACGAACCCTCCGACGATCAGCAGGACCATGGGCTACCGTGGATTTGTCAGTAATTTATAGGTTACGGTGGACCGGCCGGCCGCAATCGCAGGACCCGACACCGGAAACTTCGCATGCCAGGTGAAGCATCGGGTGTGTCGCCGCAGTGACACGAACCCACCCGGAGTTATTTGGGGCGACCGGTCGAATCTGTCGGTATGCGCAGGCGCGCGTCCTCCGTTCTCGCGCTCGCTACTGCGGTGCTCGCCCTCGGGGTTGCGGCCGGTCGGGCCGCCGGGCACGTCGACTACGTGAGCGACACCTCCGAGCGGGGGGACGTGGCGGCGTTCCTGCTGGAGGTGTTCTCGGAGCCGCTGAACGCGGCCCTGCTCGCCGGCGGTGGGCTCGCGGTGGTCGCCGTGGCCGTCGGATACCTCCGCGTCCGGCCGGCGCGGCGCGACGTCGCCGTCTTCAGGGAGACGATGGCCGAGTACCGCGACCTGCTGCCGTGGCTGCTCCGCCTGAGCTTCGGGTTGCCGCTCGTCGGGGCCGGGTTCGCCGGGTACTTCTTCAGCCCGTCCGTGGACCCGTTCTTCACGGTGGCGTTCGCCCCGAGCCGGCTGTTCCAGATCGCGGTCGGGTTCCTGTTTCTGTTCGGGCTGGCGACCCGGGTGACGGCCATCGTGGCCCTCGTCGTCTACCTGGCGGCGCTCGCGACCACACCCGAGCTGTTGCTCGCAAACGAGTACGTCTCCGGACTGCTCGCGATGGCGCTGATCGGAAGCGGCCGTCCCAGCGCCGACGACGTGCTCAACCGGCTGGCCTCGGCCGAGGGAACCCTGTACGGCGAGATCGATCCCGTTCACCGCGCGGCGGCGCGGGTCAACCGGGCGGTCGATCCCTACGAGACGTACGTCCCCACGATCGTCCGCGTCGGGCTCGGCCTCAACTTCGTCTTCCTCGGGATCACCCAGAAGCTGCTCTCCCCGGCCCAGGCGCTGGCTGTCGTCGAGAAGTACGACCTCACGGCGGTCGTCCCGGTCGATCCCGGGCTGTGGGTTGTCGGCGCGGGACTCACGGAAGCGGCACTCGGGGCTGCGCTCGTGGCGGGCCTGTTCACCCGGGCCGGCTCGCTGGTCGCCCTGTCGATCTTCACGCTCACGCTGTTCGGCCTCCCGGACGACCCGGTGCTCGCCCACATCACCCTGTTCGGCCTCGCCTCCTATCTGCTGGTCACCGGGTCGGGACCGTTCGCCGTCGACGGCTGGCTCCGGGAATCGGAAGCCCCGCGCGAGGAGCCGGGCGGCACGCCGGCAGAGGCGTGACCGTTCGGGCCGCCGCTACTCCGGCGGCGGCCCCGCCCCGGCTCCCGGGCGCTGGTCGTCCTTGATCTCGTCGAGGAACGCGTTGGCGAAGAGGTCGACGTGCATCTTCAGCACCTCGCTCTCCTCGAGGTCGGTGTCGGCCGCCTGCCTGGAGAGGAACTCCGACAGTTCCGGCGTCGGCTCGTAACGCACCTCGCGGCCGTCGACCTGGAACTCCAGGTCGACCGTCCGGAGTTCGGCGATCAGGTGTTCGATCTCCATCAGCGACTGCTCGGTCTTCGTCGCGAGGGCCTCCTCCGTGTCCTGCATGCGCCTGTCGGCCCACTCCTCGGCCGCCTCGTAGAACCAGTCGCCGACCTCGAAGGTCAGCGTCAAAAGGTCACCCCCTCGTCGCCCTCGAACTCGAGGGTCCAGACGGTGGTCTCATCGCAGACCGGGCAGTACTCCCGGCGGGGCTGTTCGTCGAGCGTCGAGAGGCTGATCATCTCGCCGCAGCTCTCGCAACTGAAGTAGGTCATCTCACTCCGAGGGTGGCCACGTGTCCGGCGTCGGCTCCGTCTCCGAGAGCTCGCCGTACAGGGCGATGAGCACGCCCAGCAGGACCAGGAGCACCACGATTCCGGCGATCCCACCGAGCGCGTTCCGGCCGAGGAAGTCGCCCGCGCTGACCGCGTACCAGTTGAACGCGGTGGCGACCCGGATCAGCCCGAGGAGCAGCCACACGAAGACGGCCGCTACTACGAACGCGAGTATCTTGGATTGCTGCAGTGCAGTCCGGAGGCCCATTGGTATCGTACCTCACGTGATACCATGCCCTCCCCGGTGTTAAAACCACAGGGCGGCCGGCAGTATCAGCCCGACTCGCCGTCGGTGCGGGCCCAGTCGGCCTTTCCGGCGGCCTCGGACAGCGGGACGAACTCCCACTCGGCGGCTTCCGCCATCCACTCCTCGCCGGGGAGGCCGACGAGCACCATCCGCTCGGCGTAGAACATCGAGGTCTCGTCGACGGCGGCGAGCCGTTCGGCCGGCCCCTGGCTCGAGCCGTTGAAGAAGTCCACGTCGATCCGGTTGTCGCGCTGGAACTTGTTGATGACGAACGACTCGACGTCGCCGACGATCCCGACCCAGTCGGCCCACGCGTTCGCGTCCGCGATCACCCGCTGTGGGTCCTCGAGGCGCTTCATCGCCTCGTAGGTCAGCGCCATCGTCATCTCGTCGATGTCGCCCCCGTGTGGCCCGCTGGCCTCCCCGCGGTCGTCGTCCCCGTCGTGGTCGGGCGGGTCCTCGGCGGCGTCGGCGGCCGCCCTCGCGCCGGCCCCGCCACCCTCGACGGGGATTCCCACCGGTTTGTCCTTGTTCTCCCGCGGGACGTGTGGCACGCGGGCCGTCGGTTCGGTCTCCCCGTCGGCGGCGTCCTCCGGACCGTCCGTCCCCTCACTGTCTCCCCCACCGGCGCCAGTCGTTCCGGGGCTCGTCCCCGCGGCTTCAGGTTCGTCCTCGGGGTCGCCCTCGCCGCGCCAGAACCAGTCGCCGGGGTTCGGCTCCGGTTCGTCCTCCCCGTCGACGTCGAGTTCGTCGAGGTCGATCTCCTCAGTCATGGGTGCCTGTCGCCGGACGGGTGATCGCACCGGGTGCCCGGGTGTGGGAGCGCATTACACGCCAGTAGTGCCACCCGCGAACTAAAACCTGTCGTGGTCCCGGGGCACGCAAGCTTTAACTCGCTGTCCGCACAACGGATTTGATATAGCATGTCACACCACAAGGTGCTGAACTGGGAGCCGGAGGACGTCGACACGTACAAGGGACACAACGTGTACGACCACGGCATCCACGCCGACGACATCAACTGCGGGTGCGCGGACGCGGAAGCCGAGGAGTAGCGATCCGTTTCGACGGCGTTCAGACGTCCGGAAACACCCGGTCTTCCCGCGGCGGCACGTAGAAGTTCGCCCGCGAGCGGACTGTGATGAACTCGAGGAGGCCGTTGTTCTGCCGGTCTTTCAGGTCTTCGTGTTCCTCCCGGAGCCACCAGCCGTTCATGGCGTCGCGGGTCTTCTCGAAATCCGCCAGGTCCCGCTGCAACGAGAGGAAGTGCACGCCGGCCTGCTGGCCGTCCGTCGTGTTGAAGTCCCGGCGCAACAGCAGCGGTTCGCCGCCCTCGCGGGCCCGGCGCACCTTCTCCCAGTGGCCGACCGCGCCGTCGCCAGCGTGCTCCCTGACGGCGTCGGCGAACGGCATCGACTGGCCCAGTTCCCCCAGATCCTCGGGCGAGAATTCCGCGGAGAACATGCGCGAGACGCGGTCGGATTCGGCCAGGTTCCACCATCCCTCCAGCGACTCCTCCAGGTGCGAGAGGTGCATCGTCGTGCCGCCGGCGCCGGGGCCGTCGGGGATCGTGACGCGGTCCTCGCTGGCCTGGGTGCCGGCCCGGCCCGAGAAGAAGCCGGTGAACATCGGCGCGTCCCCGGGGATGCCGTCGGGGATGCCCTCGACTGTCGCGTGATCGGCGGGCAACCCTTCGCCCAGGAAGCCCGTCCGGTGAGCGGACACCGAGAACACCTCGCCCAGGCGCGCGTCGACCGACTCCCCGCCCAGTTCGGACCGCGTCCCGAACATCGCTCCCTCGACCGCCGAGAGGTGGGAGGGTACGTTGCTGGCGAGGACGAGCGCCGCGTCGAACGACAGGAGGTCGGGGTCGTCGGTCCGCGAGATGACCCGTGGCCGGCGGATCGGCGAGTCGCCCAGCGCCCCGAGGCGGTCGAAGTAGGTCGTCCCCCACGCGAGCATGTGCAAGAGGCCGTCCGGGCCGTAGTCGTAGGCGCCCTCGATGGTCCGCATCGCACGCTCGATCGTCGCCGCGGCCGCCTCGGTGGGGTCCTCCCCGAGGTCCAGCAAGAGAACGCGGTAGTGCCGGGGCGCGAGGGGGTTCCCGGCGGAGTCGGCCGGGAGCGTCTCGTCCCAGGCGTGCTGGCGGGGCGGGAGGTCGTCGGCACGCGGGTTGGGTCCCAGGTCGGCGACGGGGGCGGCAGTCCGCCTCCCCAGCAGGTCCGAACACCCGGCGAGGCCGACGGCTCCCGACGCCGCCGCGAGTCGCTGGAGCAGTCCGCGGCGAGAGCCCATCGGGTATCACCCACACCCACGTGCTATCGGCACAAAAGCGTTGCTCGTCTCCCGGGCCGCATGGGTTAGATAGGTGACAAAACACAACCGTTTTGATTGTCGACCCGTAGAACCGTAACATGCCGAACCCGGTACTCCACGAGGGGGTGAGCCCCGCGCTGTCGCCCGAGACCGGGGGTGCCGTCCTCGCAGTCGGAACGGTCGTCCTCGTCGTCATCGCCTACGACATCTACAGACAGTGGCGGGTGGGGGCCGACTGATGGCGACCGACCGGTCGACCGGGTCGGCACGCCTCGACGGCGCCACGCTCCTCGGGTACGTCCGCTGGACCGTCTACGCGCTCGTGAGCCTGCTCGCGCTCTGCCTGCTGACGGTCGGCACCATCGCAATCATCGCCGAGGTCAAGGGTACCTGGCACTGGCAGATCCACCTCCAGTCGACGCTCAGTTACGTCGGCCTGTTCGTCAGCCGGCTCCTGGTCGTGCTGGTGCCGCTGTTCGTGGTGCTCGTGCTCGGCCGGCAGGTGGTCGACGATGCGTGACCTCCGCGA
>JAHENO010000252.1 GCA_018609945.1 Haloarculaceae archaeon
CTGGAATAACGTCGAAGATATTCCAACCGTCCGCCCACGCCTTCGGACGGCCGGATTACTAAGGGATGCGTCGCTCACCCGCTGGATCAACCTATCGTTAGTTCGATGTGTTTGCTGTGATGGATAAGCGCCTTCCATCTTCCATACCATTCCAAATATAATTACTATCTGTTAATTTCTCCACCGGCCAGTCCGCACAGCTACTGAGCGGGTGTGAAAGATTCTATGACACACTGGCGTTTCCATCGAGTCAGCACGCCGGTTGTATCAGTGACTGAGGGGTTAAATAGAGCCGGTAGCTCCCCGTTCACAGGACGTTTTGAGTTCAAAGCCAAAACGGGCTTGCTTAAAAAGGTTGTTTATAAACTATTTAAAGAATATTTAAGGAATATTTGAATTTTTCCGTTCACGGCGGGCCCTTGGCTTGTAACTTTTCTTACACAATCCCACTATAAAAGAGAGGCGTTGGGAGTTAAATCCACAGACGGTATTCGGAGGTGTCCGGTGTGACGGGGCACTGCCCACACTGTGGGGAGCCTGTCATGTTGGTGCCTATCGGCATCCTCGCCGCCATCAAGCAAAAAGGTTGCTCCTGTGACGCCACTCCAGAGTTGATCGGCCCCGACGACGCCCCCACAGAGCCACGCACGCCGCGCGTTTCCGATTCTGTCCAGCACTCAGTCGATCCAGCAGCGACGGCCATCGCTGACGCCAGCGACGGTCACCCGGAGGAAGCCCCCGAGTACAGCACCCGCTTTGCCAGCGAACCGACCGCGACTCCTCACAGCAATCGATGACGGACTCCACCACGTCCTCGACAGTCGAATCGCACGAAACCGCGACCACGCTCGACCGCGCTCGGCGATGGCTCCGGATCGTACTGGTCTTCGGGGGTTTGATCGTTCTCGTCGAGCCGGCGGCCGCGCAGTCGGCCGGCTCGGCGTTCTGTGACACAGACATGGCCCAGACCATCCAGAACATCTTCACGCTGATCCAGTTCGGCGGGCCGCTGGTCGGCGGCGTCGTCGCGCTCGGCGCGACCGTCGCACTCCCGTTCGTCCGCCGATCGGACTGGAAGAAGGAGATGAAGAGCATCCGCAACCAGGGCCTACTTTGGGGCGTCATCGTCGCGCCGCTGGGTACCCAGATCGTCGCGTTCCTCCTGAACAACGTCGTCGCCGGAGGATCGAGTTGTGGGTTCTGACCGGCGGACAGTCGCTGTCGTCGTGCTCGCGGTCGCTCTCGTCGGGACGGCAGCCGTCGCTCCCGCGCTCGCGCATCCGGAGAACGAGACGGACCACGGCGTCGACGAGCGGACATTTGTCGTCCTCTGGTCGGGTGACGAGGACGGAAACGTGAGCGCACAGGCCGGTGACGGGGAACTCGCCGCACTCCGGCAACTCGCAAACGGAACGGACATCCCGCTGAACTCACCGCCACAAGCAGTTGAGCGATGGAACCGTGGCGACCTGGCGGACTTCCCCGAGACGAACGAAGATGTCTCGATCCATCCGCCCGACGCTGACACCGAAGACGGCCGGTTCGTGAAGGACGCGTACGCGGAGTTGTTCGCTGTCCAGCCCTCGACGCGTGCTCGGTTGTCGGAGTCGCGGACGCCGCTGTACGTCGCACCGGACGGCAACGCACTCGGCACCGTCGACTATCGGGTTGCCGTACCACCGGACGACACGACGGGTGACCGCCGCGTCTACTGGAGCCTCCAGGAGCATCAGATCAGCACCACTCGCCTCCTCGTTGACGGGCATGTCGAAGCGATCGACAGTGGCTTGCACACGGTGGAACTCGCGTACATGGACATCGACGGGTATCAAGACCAGCGCCACACGCTGGCTCTGGAGGCGGAAGTTACGGTGACGCTGGAAAAGCACGTCCGAACCAAGGTGCGTCGCTGCCGGACGGTGGGCGGGAGTACCACTTGCTGGACCGAGTGGGAGGATGAGTACTCGTATCCGACCGAGACGCTACGGGTCAGCGATTCGATCACCGTCGAGGAGTCCGACCTCGCCGTGTCCGGCTTCGTCGCGCGGTACCCGAACGGCGACCTCGGACTCGTCGTCTACAAGAGCGAGCCGTGGCTCGGTCATTCGGTGCCCGACGGCGACGTTCGGGGCGTCTGGCGGTTCTACTCCGCACGTGACTCGGACTGGGATACGCTCATCCGGAGCACCGAGGACGGGGCGACGCAGACGCACTCGCCGCTCCACCCGCTCCAAGTGAACGCGTTCCCGATGGAAACCGGGCCGTCAGCGAGGGACCGCCACGTCGAACTCCTCGACGCGTACGGCGAGACAACGCAACCGCCGTCACTCCCCGAGCACATCAATCTGGACGTGGCGACAGATCCCTACACCGCCAGCTACGGGATCGCCACCCGCACCGCGACCGACGAGGCGTTCTCGGGCCTCCAGGCCTGGGGTCTGGTCCGCGGCGTGACGGTCGAGGCCGACGTGAGCGACTTCGCGCAGATCGGGATCCGCCGGAGCAATCTCACGCTCTCGACGGTGAATTCGACCGAGAACGCGACGACCGTCCGGGTGCACCTCGAAGACGCTGCGACCGGCGACCCGATCAACACGGGCGGACGCGATGGCTACGTCGTTCTCGATGGGCAGCGGCTGAATACGACCGGGAACGGGACCGCGATGGTGACCATCACCCGGTCGAACGCCGTGGTCTCAGCCCGGTACGAGCCCGGACGGTGGTGGCGGAACACGCCCGGATACGTCGGGGACAGTGCGAAGATCCACGTCGGTGGGACGGCGTTTGAGTTGATCGTGACCCTCTCCCGGGTTTTCGTCCCGGTCGGGCTGTTCCTGCTGACCGTCTACGTCGTCGATCGGGTCACACAATCGGGCATCTGGCCACCGTGGCGGGGGTTGTAATTCGGATGCGGGTATCCAGTGACCGTTCGATCGCCGTCCGAGCGCCGGGGCGCCGAATGGCCCGGTACGTGTTAGTGGCTACCGGGTTGTTCGTCGCCGCTGTCCAGCCTGCCGTTGCACAGAACGGTGGCAACGATAGCGGCGATGGCCTTCTCGATGGCCTCGGGGACATCATCATCGGCGCGATCAAAGAACTGCTCCGGATCCTGTTCAGCCCGATCCGGTCCGTCATTGAAGACCATGGCGACGCGCTCCTCGATCTCGTCGTGGGGACACCCCACCCGGATTCGGTCTTCAGTGCGCCGACCAACGGCCCGTGGCCCAACATCTACAGCTACTACTGGGAGACGATCGTTCCGCTCTCGCTGTCGCTGTTCGGCCTGTCGATCGGGCTGGTCATCTTCTTCGAGTCGACGAGCCACCTGTTCAGCACCTACCATCGGACGAAGCTCAAGAAACGGGCCTTCTCCGGCCTGCTGGGCATCCTCTCGTGGTGGTGGATCGCCGCGCTCTCGCTGCGGTTCATCGACTCGCTGGCGGCGTTCCTCATCCCGTCGGTGTCCGACATCTCGCTGTTCCAGACGCTGTCGTTTACCGGGATGGGCGTGCTGGGACTGGTGTTCACCCTCTCGACGGACTTCACCCTGTTCGTCCTCATCGGCCTGATCTACCTCGTCCGGCAACTGGCGCTTTACCTGTTCGTGTTGCTGATGCCACTGCTCATCGTCTTCTGGATCCCCGGTGTCGGTCCCTTCAGCCTGGTCGCGAAGTTCATGCGCCGGCTCGCGGGCTTCTACGTCCCGTTCCTGTTCATGACGATACCCGTGGCGCTGCTGTTCCGCGTCGGGGATCTGCTTGGACAGAGTGCTGGCTTCTCCGCGACGGGCATCGGTGCGTGGCTGACCGCGCTGGTCATTCCGTTCGCCGCGGTCGCCTCGCCGTTTGTCCTGTTCTGGCAGGCCGGGCTCATCCTCTTCGTCGCGGACAGGGCCTCTCGCCACGTCTCGGCACAGCGTGCTCGGAACCGCCTCAGTCGCGGACGAGAACGTGTCCGGCAGGCGGGGCGCGGCGGTCGCAACTTCGTCCGGGGCGTCCGCGACAAACCCGCCATCCGTGGGAACGGTCAGACGGTGCTCGATTCTGGCAACTCCCGAGCGCACGCGGTGGGCCAGCGGGTGAATCGAGGTGGGAGTCGGCTCCGAGGGACGTTCAGCAACCGAGGAGACCGTGGTGGCCGTGGCGGTAGCGGCGGGGGTAGTAGCAGCGGCGACAGCGGAGGCAGCGACGGCGCGGGTGGGCGCGGCGGCAGCGATGGTGGAGGCAACAACAGCGGACCCGGCAGACGGCCCGACGGTGGCCCCAATTCGTCGAGTGATGACGGTGGCTCTAGGAGCACGGGCGATGACACCGCCACGAACGACGGCGAATCCAGCAACGACGCGAGTCGAAATCGAGATGCCGGACGTGATGAACTCCGGGATCCCCGCCGTTCCTCACGGGATCGAGATTCGACCTACGTCGACGACGAACCACGGTACCTCCAGTGATAATCCATGAGTAGCGCATCCGATCCATCGAAGCGTATTCCGAAATCGCTCGGCACCGACACGCAGCTCATAGGTCAGTATTCGCTGACCGACCTGCTGGTCGCGGGGATGCCCGGCGTGATCGTCATCTTGGTCACGCAGATCGTGTTGCCGAAATCGCTACGGATCGCCGGCGTTCCGGTGACCACGCTCACCATCCCGGTGGCCGTGCTCGCCATCGGCGTTGGCGCGCTGTTTGTCTACCTGACGCCGGCGTACACGACCAGCATTGACTGGCTGGAGCAGTTCGTCGGGTTCCACACCAGCGAGACGGAGATCGCCCACGAGGAGGCCAAGGAGTACACGCAGATCGAACGGATCCTCCCGCGCCGGGATGCGATCGTCCGAACCGACGGCGCGCTCGTCGGCGCCGTTCACGTCGACCCGCCGACGATGGCGCTCGCAACCGACGAGGAGTGGCAGACAAAAACCGAGGCGTTTCAGGATTTCGTCAACACGACCGTTGACTTCCAGATCCAGATCTACTCGACGACGCAGGCCTTCCCTGCCGGCGAGTACCTCCAGCAGTACGAGGACCGGCTGCGCGACGCCGATGTCAAGAACAACGAGAAGTTGGAGGCGCTGATCGAGCATTACGTCGAGTGGTACGAGCGGGAAGTGGCCCAGCGTCAGATGACCATCCGCGATCACTACGTGCTGGTTCCCGTGACGCCCCAGGAAGTCCGCTTCGAGCGGGATGGACTGGCGGCGAAGCTCGCTGACCTGCCCCTCCTTGGCGTTGTCATCCGCGCGGCGATGTCGCCGCCCGTTGCCGAAGAGCGAGCCGCGATGGCGGACGAACTCGACGAGCGCATCCGGCAGGTCGAACGCGGTCTCCGTGGGATCGAGGACATAGAAGCCAGCCGCCTCGATGCCGAGGAACTGACCGGCGTGATCGGCGAGTTTTGGGCCGGTCAGCACCTCGACCACGGCGACCTCTCGTATCGGATCCGAACGACACCGTTCGTCAGCAAGCCAGATTCATGATACGCGACAAGCTTCCGCTCATCTCGTCGAATAGTACACAGTCCGATGACGGGACGGAGAGCGCAGAAGATGAGATTGAGGATCGCAAGACTCGCTCGTTCCAGGTCACTGTCGAGCACGAGGCATCCGACGACGAGCCGGGGACGATTCCCGAGATCCACCAGACGCTCGTTGCATCGTCGAACATCACTGAGGAGCCAGCCGCCGTGCGGACTGGCGGCCGATGGACGAAGACAATCTGGACCGGCGAGTACCCCGACGCTCCGATGGACGGTTTTCTGGAGAAGCTGTACGCCGCCGCGGAAACCCGTACGACCGACATCGCCATCCACATCGATCCACGGGACACGCGTGAAACGCTGGACACGCTGGAGAACCGCATCGAGGATTTGCAGGCCGACTACGAGTATCTGACCGAGAAGCACCGTGCGAGCGCCCGCGGCGTCGAGAAGGACCTCTCCGATCACGAGGAGATGTACGACGTTCTCCGGAACACGCCCATGGAAGCGTTCGATGTCTCGGCGTATCTCGCGGTGCGTGGCGACGAGCGTGATGACATCGACGCGAGCGACGTGATGGCGACGGCCCGCCGTGCGCCGGCGAATCTGACGCCCGTCGCACCGCGATGGTCACAGCTCGATGCGCTCATCTCCTGTAGCCCGGTCGCGACCGATCGACTCGCCGAGACGCTGGACGCGAAGACGCCGATGTTAGGTGGCGCTGTCGGTGCGATGTTCCCCTTTGTTTCAGGTGCGTTCGCCGAACCCGGCATCGAGTACGGAACCTACGCGCTGAACGAGAGTCCGCTGATCCTCGATCGCTTCGAGCGCGAGACAGGCTACTGTGCCATGGTCATCGGTCGTCTCGGCGCGGGCAAATCCTTCGCCACGAAACTCCGGCTCGTCCGCCGGGCGATGTACGATCAGGATACGATCATCGTCATGCTCGACCCGATGCGGGGGTTTGCCGGCGTAAGCGAGGCCCTTGGTGGCGAACAGATCACCGTCGGCGGCACGCGCGGCCTCAACCCGCTGGAAATCAAACCGACGCCGGATCACGTCCTCGATGCAGTCGACGACCTCGATCCGTGGGGTGAGCAGATCACCTGGGTGATGGCTTTCTTCGGGACGTTTTTCGAGCACGTCGCTGACCATCCGCTCGGCGAGCGCCACCAGACGCTTCGCCGGGCCGTCCAGGAGGCCTACCGACGCCAGGGTATCACCCGCGATCCGTCGACGCACGCGACGGAGTCACCGACCATCAGGGACGTGATCGGGGTCCTCGAATCGTTCGCCGACGACCCCGGCGACTTCGGCTATACCACGGATGGCGAGAAGCAAGCCGTCCGCGAGGACGCCGAGTCGCTGCTGAAAGACCTCCGTCCGTCCTTCCGTGAGGAGGGTGCGCTGGCCAACCTCGCTGAACCGACCGAGTTCGACCTCGACTCGAAAGTCATCTATCTGGATCTCCATCAGGAGGAGGGCGCGCAGGGTCGCGCCGAGACGAGTCTGATGATGCAGGTGCTGTTCAACAGCGTCTACGAGCGGGTCAAGCAGACCGAGAAGCGCGTGGTCTTCGTCATCGACGAGGCTCACTACCTGATGAACGACGCCTCCTCGCTGGATTTCCTCGAAACCGCCGTCCGACACAGCCGGCATTTCGATCTGAGCCTGGAGTTCGTGACCCAGACCGGCGGCGAGTTCGCGCTGACCCCGGAGACGCGGACCATCGCGAACCTGTGCTCGATTACAGTCATCCATCGGGTGAACGAGGAAGGCGA
>JAHENO010000253.1 GCA_018609945.1 Haloarculaceae archaeon
GGTCGGGTCACTCCATAGACCACGTCTTGGAGAGATGACTCGCTTATCCGGCCGTACGTGGTCGCCACTAAGGGCTCTCGGCCGTGTCCGTCGGTTACCTCGGGTCGGTTGTGGGTGAGGTAGTCGTCGAGGACACGGCAGGTCTCCGATGACAGAGAAATGGACCGTTCCCCGTCCGTTCCGTTCTTTAGTGGCGTGTCAGTCTCCGGTCGGTGACGAAGCCGGAGGTATTCCTCCTCCGGATGGTAGTCATCCACATCAAGGGCTCTGATTGCTCCGCGTCGCATTCCTGTTCGCCAGAGCAACAGCATGACGGCATGCAGCCGGGAAGCGTATTCGAACCGCCCAAGGTACGACAGGATTTGATCGGCTGTTTCGCTGTCAAGGTGCTCTGTCCGATGTGCGTCAACGTCGGGGATCTCTATCTTCTCCCATAGGTCCGGCTCGGCTGCCTCAATCCCGGCGGCCCATCTCAGGAAGTGCCGGACAGCGGCCAGTCTGTTGGCGACCGTCGCCGGCTCCACGTCCATCTCTGTCTTCCAGCGGTGGATGTCAAGCCCGCTGATGTCGGTCAGCGAGTCGATCCCGTTGGCCTCACACCACGTGACAAAGGCCTTGATTCGGGTCTGGTAGGCTCTAAGGCTGTTCTCCGATAGCTCTGTCCCCCGATCCTCGACGTACATATCGAGGGCGTCGGCAGGACTAATATCGTGTGGGCTGTCTGTTCGCATGGGGTTACGACCTCCATTACTTGACCCCATTCCGGCGGGACCGCCGAGCAGCCGGTCCCGTGAAACCCCGGTTCGGGTTCGCTCAGCCCGTCTGAGCGGAACGACCTGCGGTCCAGCCCCGGCCCCGATGTGCGAGGGTCTCGTGCCGACCCGAGCGGTGGGCGACCGGACCGCCCAGGTCGTCCGTGCGAGTTAGCAATCGTTACAAAAGGGGCTTCGGTAGTGGTCGGTAGATGGTCCTCGGTGAGTTCCTGCCCGAGACGACGCCAGTACACGTCCTCGTCGTCGTCCTCGCCACGGGCATGGTGTGGGTCGGCAGCGGGTGGCTGGAGCGGAGTGCCCAGCACCTCTCGGCGTACTACGGGCTCCCCGCCGTCGTGCAGGGCTCTGTCGTCGTGGCCGTCGGATCGAGCTTCCCGGAACTCGCGAGTGTCGTCATCACCGCACTCTCGGGGGCGTTCGGTATGGGCGTGGGTGCCGTCGTCGGGTCCGCTATTTTCAACATTCTCGTCATTCCCGCCCTCTCCGGCCTCGTGACCAGCGAACCCCTCGACGTGAACAGGGCGGTCGTCTACAAAGAGGCACAGTTCTACATGCTTGCCGTCTCCGCGCTCGTCATCACGTTCGCCCTCGCGGTCATCTACTTTCCAGTCGACGGCGGGAGGGCCCTGGACGGACAGGTGACCCGTCCGCTCGCGTTGATTCCGCTGGCCCTGTACGTGCTGTACGTCTTCATTCAGTGGCAGGACGTTGGCGACCACGAGAGCGACGACGCGGGCGGCGACGCGGACGTTCTCCGCGAGTGGGGTCGGCTCGGGGCCGGGTTGCTCGTCATTCTCGTCGCCGTGGAGTTGCTCGTCGGCGCGGTCGAAGGGCTGAACGCCACGTTCGGCATCCCGGAGTTCCTCGCCGGTGTGACCATCATCGCTGCGGCGACGAGTCTCCCTGACGCGCTGGTGAGTATCCGGGCCGCACGGGGCGGGCGGGCCCTGACGAGTCTCGGGAACGTGCTCGGCAGCAACACCTTCGACCTGCTGGTGGCGATCCCCGCCGGCGTCCTCATCGTCGGGAGTTCGACGGTCTCGTTCAGCGTCGCGGCACCGATGATGGGCGTGCTGACTCTCGCGACGATTCACCTCTTCACTGTTCTCCGGACGGACCTGTCGCTGACCGGGATCGAATCGTACAGTCTGCTGGCCGCCTATCTCGTGTTCCTCGGGTGGGTCGTCGGGGAGACTATCGGTTTGTTTGGACTGATTCGGGTGTGAGGCGTGTCGGGGAATTCGTATTGCTGAGTGACTGGTCGGCAGGGTATTGATACGAGATGACAGTGGGGAAATCCAGCAACAAGAAAGCCCCCGGCCCCTTTCAGTCCCACCCCCTGCGATGGCGGGCCTGCCCTTCCCCGGGTCGCGCGGCCTCGCGTCGCTCGGTACGCGCTCCCGGCCCTGCGGTGGCTTGTGGCTGCCGTCGGGTGGGACTGAAAGGGGCAGCCGTCTCGTATCTGAACAGTGCCCGGTTACGCATGAATTAGTAGGTGTCATCCACTTTGTCATCTCATATCAGAGAACCCCCGCCGAAGAGTGAGGGTCCGTCAAGGTGCGTGAGAGACGGTATTAGTAGTGCCAGGGAAACTCCCGGAATCGCGGCTCGCGGTTCTCGTTGAACGCGTCCCGGCCTTCCTGGGCCTCGTCGGTCATGTAGCCCAGGCGGGTGGCCTCGCCGGCGAAGACCTGCTGGCCGACCATGCCGTCGTCGGCGAGATTGAAGGCGTACTTGAGCATCCGGATGGCCATGGGCGACTTGCGGGTAATCTCGTCGGCCCACTCCAGGGCGACCGCTTCGAGGTCCTCGTGGGGGACGACCTCGTTGACCATCCCCATCTCGGCGGCCTCGCTGGCGTCGTAGTCGCGCCCGAGGAAGAAAATCTCGCGGGCCCGCTTCTGACCGACCTGCCGGGCGAGGTAGGCCGACCCGAATCCGGCGTCGAAGCTGGCCACGTCCGCGTCGGTCTGCTTGAACGTCGCGTTCTCGCTGGCGATAGTCAGATCACAGACCACGTGCAGGCTGTGGCCGCCGCCGACGGCCCAGCCCGGCACCACGCAGACGACCGGTTTCGGCATGAAGCGGATCAGGCGCTGGACCTCCAGGATGTGCAGGCGACCGACGCCCTCGCGTGCGGCCCCTTCATCCTCTTCGTCCTGATACTCGTAGCCCGACTCCCCGCGGATGGACTGGTCGCCGCCCGAACAGAAGGCCCAGCCACCGTCCTTGGGCGACGGGCCGTTCCCGGTCAGGAGGACACAGCCGACGTCGGCCTGGCGGCGGGCGTGATCGAGGGCCGCGTACAGTTCGTCGACCGTCTCGGGCCGGAAGGCGTTGCGCACCGCCGGCCGGTCGAACGCCACGCGGACTGCGGGAACGTCTGCGCCGCGGTGGTAGGTGATATCGCGGAAGTCGAACCCGTCGACTGCGCGCCAGCGCGACTCGTCGAACAGCTCTGAGACCATACCGCCCATCGGGGAGGACGGCGCAAAAAGATTCGGCGCCAGCCGGCGTGAGAGGCTGATCGACCGCGTTTCGAGTATCAAAATTGTGAATCGGACCACAACGGCTAAGAGCGGCCGACACGTGCTTCCGGGGAGTGACCCGGAGTCCGTCGAGGGACCGACCGCGGGGGCAGACGTCGCTGGACTTCGCCATCGGGATCAGCGTGTTTCTCCTCGTGATAGTCTTCGTCTTCTCGTTCGTGCCGGGGACGCTCCAGCCGTTCGTCGTCACCGGGACGGAGCACCCGGTCGTGGCCGACCGGGTGGGCGACCGGCTGGCCCAGGGGCAACTGGGCCACCCCGACGAGCCGTTCGTGCTCGACAGCGACTGCGCGGTCGAGTTCTTCAACGAGAGTCGCTACGACGCCGGACTGGGCAGCCCGGGCGACTGCCGGTACGACGGGACCGAACTCCACGAGCGGGTGGGCGTGACCGACCGGACGAACCTGAATATTACTCTCGAAGGCAATACGACGGCGGGCGTAGCCGGATCGACGACCCTCTGCTGGGACAGGGGCCCGCCGACGCCGACCCCGGCGCAGGTGGGGTCGGGTAACTGTGGCGGCTCGGACGACGTCAGACTCGCCGTCGGTAGCCCGCCGCCGACGGCCAACGACGTGACGGTCACCGCCCGGCGGGTGGTCTCCCTGGCCGGCGAAGACGTCACGATGAAGGTGGTGGTCTGGTAATGGCGAGGCGGCCCCCGGCTTCCCAGGACCGGGACGCACCGGGCAGGGTGGGAGAGCGGCGACCCACCACCGGGAGTCGCGAGCGCGGCCAGGCCCACTCGCTGGAGGCCGTCGTCGCCGCGCTGGTCGTACTGGCGGGTGTCTTGTTCGCACTGCAGATGACCGCCGTCACGCCCCTGTCGGCCAGCACGTCGAACCAGCACCTGGAGAACCAGCTCCAGTCGACCGCGA
>JAHENO010000254.1 GCA_018609945.1 Haloarculaceae archaeon
CGGCGACGCCGACGCTTTCGAGCGTTTCGGCGCCGAACTGCTCGCGCACCCGGTGGCGGGCCCGGCCGGGCGCGAACGCCTCGGCCTCGTGGAGGGTCAGCGTCGCGTCGGTCCGGTCGCGCAGCCGACCGAGCAGGTCGTCGTCGGTGCGGGCGACCGGCCCCGGGAGGAGTTCGACGGGGCCGAACCGGTAGAGTTCGGCGAAGGCGGCGTCCTCGTCCGGGACCTCTGCGACGTGGAACTGCCCGGTCGTGACGTCCGCGAACGCCAGGCCGTAGGCGTCCCCGGCGACGAGCGCCGCGAGATACTGCGCGTCGGCGTCGGTCGTCTCCAGGAGTGTGCCCGGCGAGACCTCGCGCGTGATCTCGCGGGCGTGGCCGCCGTCGGTCTCGTACTGGTCGGCGACGGCCACCCGGTAGCCCCGTTCGACCAGCGCCGCTAGATACGGCGTGAGGTCGTCGATCGGTACCCCCGCCATGGGGTAGGACGACCCGTGAGAGGATTTCTGTGAGATGTTCAAATCGAGTTCCGCCGCGACGGTCTCGGCATCCTCCGCGAAGAATTCGTAGAAATCCCCACACTGCATCGCCAGCAGGTCCGCGTCGGTGTCCTCCTTGAGCGCGAAGAACTCCCCGACGATGCCCTCTGCCATACCTCCCCTGGGTCCGTCGCCGGCTAAAACGCTGTGGGTCCGGAGTGGAAGTGCTCCAGCCGGTTACCCGCCGAGTAACAGAAACAGCGCGACGAACACCCCACCGAGGACGGCGAGTGCACCCACGAGGACAGCAGTCTGTTCGAGCACGAGGGCCGCGACGAGGGCAACCGCCAGCGCGACGACACCGAGGGCCAGCACCAGGAGTTCGGGGCGGGCCAGCAGTGACGGGCCGGAGTCCTCTGATTCCGGCGCGGGCGGGCGAGTCAGCGACTCGTCGATCTCGACGGCGGATTCTTCCTCGGGTGGCGCACTGAGTTCGACGTCGACCCAGCGGGTCCGTGCGCCGTATCCGGAGGCGATTTTCAGTTTGCCCAGGATGGGCTCTGCGGGGAGGGCAGCCTCGTCGACGTGGACCCGGACGGCCCGGCGGGACTCCCCGTTCACGTAGTGGTTGCTGGCCTCGATGGTGGCGACCTCCGAGAGGGCGTCATCGAGGTGTACGTGGACGTGGGCCGCCTCGGCGTGATTGACGAAGACCACGTCGAACGGGCCGTGAGCCTCGATCGAGGCCGGCACGTCGAGCGAGTGCAACTCCGTGCGGCTGATGTGCACGGGTAACTCCTCGGTCACGTGTGCAGGTCTGTGGGGGTGGTAAAAAAAGGTTCAGGCCGTCACGCGGGCGCGTCCTCGCGCATATCCGGCGGCAGGAGGTTCGGGATACCGTCCTCGATGGGGTAGGCCTCGCCACACTCCGTACAGATCAGCCGACCTGCGATGATCTCCTCGCCCTCCCGCTCGTCGACCTCCAGTTCGAGCTCGTGCTTGTCCAGTGGACAGCACAGGATGTCCATCAGGTCTTCGTCCATATGCCGAGCGTGGCGCGGGCGACCCAAAAGGGTTTGCAGTCACTCGAAGGATCGCGCCAGACGCCGAAGATTCAAACCGTCGGGGGGCCTGGGTGGCGGCCATGGAGTACACGACCCTCGGCCCCACGGGAATGGAGGTCTCGCGGCTGTGTCTCGGCTGCATGAACTTCGGGAGCGGTCAGCCTTGGATGGTCGACGACGAGGGGCAGGCCCACGCTGTCATCGACCGCGCCCTCGAACTGGGCATCAACTTCTTCGACACGGCGAACGTCTACTCGCGCGGGGAGAGCGAGGCGATCCTCGGCCGGGCGCTCGCCGACCGGGACCGCGCGGAACTGGTCGTCGCCACCAAGGTGTATGGCCCGATGTTCGACGGTCCCAATGGGCAGGGCCTCTCGCGCAAGCACGTCCTCGACCAGGCGCGTGCGAGTCTGGACCGCCTCGATACCGACTACATCGATCTCTACCAGATCCACCGCTGGGACGACACCACCCCCATCGCGGAGACGCTCTCGGCGCTGGACCACCTGCTCGAGGAGGGACTGGTCCGCTACGTCGGCGCGTCAACGATGCCTGCCTGGCAACTGATGAAGGCGCTCCACGAGGCCGAGGTCAACAACTACGAGCGGTTCGTCTCGATGCAGTGCGAGTACAACCTCGTGGACAGACACGAAGAGGCGAACGTCCTCCCGCTGTGTGCCGACCAGGATCTGGGTGTCATCCCGTGGTCGCCGCTGGCGGGGGGGTTCCTCGCGGACAAGTACCAACGCGGGAAAGAGCCCGAGGAAGGGCGGGCCGCGACGGACGAGTTCATGGACAAGCGGTTCAGCGAGGAGGGCTGGGCGGTCCTCGAGGTCGTGCGCGAACTCGCAGCGGCGAAGGACGCGACCGCCGTCCAGGTCGCGCTCGCGTGGTTGCTGCACAAGGACGTCATCGACGCGCCCATCGTCGGCCCGCGCACCGTCGAGCACCTCGAGGACAACGCCGGCGCTCTCGACGTGTCGCTGTCACCCGAAGAAATCGAGCGGCTGGAAGCGCCAGTCACGCCCGTCTGGAACCGCGATATCGGCGACGTCTAGAGCCCGCCCGGCGGCTTGATCTCCGTCGCGGACTGCTCGCCCTCGACCGTGTGGATGGGCAACTCGCCGCCGCGCTGGCCGATTGTCTGTACGATCGCGTCACGTACCTCTCGGAGGAACAGTGTTGCTTTCATATTTTTACTCATTTTAGAGTAAACATTGTGGGTATAAAAACCCATCGGTATATTATGCATGAATGTTCATATTATTCTCGAAATAAGGACATTAATCTTCTGTAACGGTTTTAAAATGGTCGAGCGTGTGGAATAGAGGTCACAATCAAACGTCCGTTACTTTCTTTGGTCGGATCGGTCGGTGACGGACGTCGGCGCGCTGCCCGCGGACCGGTCAGAGGATCTCGATCGGGTAGCCACGGTCTTCGAGCGCGGCCACGAGGTCCGCGACGTGCTCTTCGCCCCTGGTTTCGAGGTCGAGTTCGACCTCGGCGTCGTTCATCGCCACGTCCCGCGAGGTGCGGTCGTGCTGGATGGCGTAGATGTTCGCGCGGTGCTCGGAGATGATCTCGGTCAACTCCTCCAGCGCGCCCGGGCGGTCCTCGAGGACGGTCCGCAGACGCAGGTACCGCCCGGTCTGGACCAGGCCCCGGACGATGACCGTCGTCAGCGTGTTCATGTCGATGTTGCCGCCACACAGCGCCGGCACGACTGTCTCGTCGGTCCGGTACTCGATGGCCCCCGACAGAAGCGCCGCCAGCGCCACTGCACCCGCTCCCTCGACGAGGGTCTTGTGGCGCTCCAGGAGGAGCGTCAGCGCCACTGCGATCTCGTCGTCAGTAACCGTGACGACCTCGTCGACGCGTTCCTGAATGATCTCGAAGGGCAACTCGCCGACCGACCTGGTGGCGATGCCGTCGGCGATGGTATCGACCGCGCCGAGGGTGACCCGTTCGCCCTTCTCGAGGGAGTCGGCGACGCTCGCGGCGCCCTCGGCCTGGACGCCGACGACCCGTGCGTCCGGGTTGCGCTCCGTGACCGCAGTGGCGATCCCGCTGATGAGCCCACCGCCACCGATGGGGACGATGACCGTCTCGACCTCGGGCAGGTCCTCGACGATCTCGAGGCCGATCGTCCCCTGGCCCGCGATCACCTCGGGGTCGTCGAACGCGTGGAGGTAATACCGGCCCTCGTGTCGCTCGATCTCGTGGGCGCGGGCCTCGGCCTCGGCGTAGTCGACGCCGTGCAGTTCCACCTCGGCGCCGTAACTCCGGGTGGCCTTGACCTTCGCGATGGGGGCGTCTTCGGGCATGACGACCGTCGCGTCGACACCCATCCGCGAGGCCGCCAGCGCGACCCCCTGGGCGTGGTTGCCCGCGCTCGCCGTGACCACGCCCGCCTCGCGTTGGGCCTCGTCGAGGGTCGCGATGCGGTTGGTCGCCCCC
>JAHENO010000255.1 GCA_018609945.1 Haloarculaceae archaeon
ACCGCCGACGAGTGGCGCTGGCGGCTGCGTCACCGCAACGGCAACATTCTCGCAGGCGACGGCCAGGGGTACGCCGATCAGAGCGGTCTGTGGGACGGCATCGAGAGCGTGAAGCGAAACGCGCCGAACGCCGGCTTCGAGGAAACTGATAACTAGGGGCCCTCCGAACAGTTTCCTCAATAGCTGTGTGACCAGCATACAGACGATTGGACCGGTGGGGACGGCGATCACGACGGCGGCCGCCGACCACTCACGCGAACCCGTCGGCTTCCGGCGCGACTATCCCGCCCCGGACGGCAAGGCTCCACGAGCACCATGACTGTCGGAGGAATACCCTTCGAAGCCCTCCTGGTGTTCGTGCTCATCGCCGTCGCCCTGACGTTGTTCGTCACCGAGGTGATCCCGAACGACACCACTGCGATCGGCGTCATCGTCGCACTGGCCGCCACGGGACCGATCATCGGTCTCACGCCGCGGGACGCGATTTCGGGATTTTCCAGTACCGCGACGGTCACCATCGTCGCGATGTACATGTTGAGTGCGGGCATCCAGAACACGGGGATCGTCCAGCGACTCGGCGTCTATCTCGCGGAGTTCACGCAGGGCGAGGAGGGGCGGGCGCTCGCGGCGACGGTCGTGACCACCGGCCCGATCGCGGGGTTCATCAACAACACGCCCGTCGTCGCCGTCTTCATCCCGATGATTTCCGACCTCGCCGAGAAGAGCAACGTCTCCCCCTCGAAGCTCCTGTTGCCCCTCTCCTATGCGGCGATCCTCGGCGGGACGCTCACGCTCATCGGCACGTCGACGAACATCCTCGCGAGCGACCTCGCGCGCCAGTTCGTTCCCGGCCGGGGTGCCATCGGCATGTTCGAGTTCACGCGGCTGGGAGTGGTCATCCTCGCGGTCGGCGTCGTGTATCTGCTGACGGTCGGCCGGCGACTCACGCCCGCCCGGATTCCGGTCGGCGTCGACCTCGTCGAGGAGTTCGACCTCGAGGACCGTCTCGTCCAGGTCCAGGTATCTGACGAGTCGCCGGTCGTCGGATTGACCGTCGACGAACTCGACGAACGGATCGAGGCGTCCGTCGACGTGTTGCAACTGCGCCGGGACGGCGAGACCTACGCGGCGCCGTACACGGACCAGCGGATCGAAGCCGGCGACGTCCTGATCGTCCACGGCACCTTGCAGGCGGTGAACCGGTTCCGGGACAGGCACGAACTCCGCCAGCTGCTCCGGGAAGGCGTCACCGAGGACACCTTCGACGACGCGCCGACCGACAACATCCTCGCCAAGGCCGTCGTCCCGGAGGATTCGGCGTACGTGGGGGAGACGCTCGCCGAGACGCGACTCGAAGCGTTCCACCAGACGACCGTCCTCGCGGTCCGGCGGGGCGGTGACCTGATCCGGGAGAACCTCGAGGACGTGGCGCTGGAGGGTGGGGACCTGTTGCTGGTCAGGCTGCCCCCGGAGTCGATCGATTACTTCGCGGAGTCGGGCGACCTCGTGGTGGCCGACGAGCGTGCCTACGAGCGACTGGCCGAGGCAGACGCCGAGGAAGTTGCGCCCCTCTCCTCGAAGACGCCCCTCGCGATCGGTATCATGGCCGGCGTGGTGGGGGCGGCGGCACTGAACCTGCTGTCGATCGTGATCGCGGCCCTCGCGGGCGTCTTCGCGATGGTCGTCACCGGCTGTCTCTCGCCGTCGGACGCCTACGACGCCGTCTCCTGGAACATCATCTTCCTGCTCGCCGGCGTGATCCCGCTGGGGCTGGCGATGGAGACGACCGGCGGGGCGGCCCTCATCGCCGAGATGCTGGTCGCCACCGAGGCGTTCCTCCCGCTGCTCGCGGTCCTGTTACTGTTCGTCCTGGTGACCGGCCTGCTGTCGAACGTCATCACGCCGGTGGCGACGATCGTCCTCATGATCCCGATCGCGGTGGACGCTGCCGGACGGCTGGGTGCCGATCCGTTCGCGTTTCTGCTGGCCGTGATGTTCGCCTCCGCCACCTCGTTCATGACGCCGGTGGGGTACCAGACGAACCTGATGGTCTACGGGCCTGGCGGCTACAAATTCACGGACTTCCTCCCGGTCGGGGGCCCCCTCCAGTTGTTGCTCGCGGTCGTCACGACCGTCGGCGTCGCGACGATGTGGGGACTCACCTAACCCGCCTCGAGCGGGCGGGCTGGAGGCTACTCTTCCATGCCGCTGAGGCTGGCCATCGGCGTCGCGCCGGCGACGATGGCGCCCGTCGCCAGAATCGCGGCCGACAGGACGACGAAGTCACCACTCGGCGAGTAGCCGGCCAGCCCGGCACCCGCCCGGACGATAAAGACCGTGATGAAGAAACTCACGATCGCGAACACCAGCATGACGATCGCCGCAATGATACCACCGAGCAGGGCGCCGAAGGAATCGAGAAGTCCCATACTCATTTTCGACTGGTGACAGGAATACGTCTTCCGATCCTCGACTCGTATCGACGGTCGTCGGTCAGTATTCACCGTCGCCGCCGGGATCGGATACTGTTTCCCCGGACGGGAGCCCTGAACTCCTGTCCGTCAACAGTCATAAGAGGGCTGGTTGTGAAGGGGACCGCAATGGCAGAGGTTTCGGACGACGTGGCGGTTCCACCGGAACAGACAGCCAACCGCGACGGCGAAGCACCGGTCGTCGAACACCCCGAGACGACCGACGAGACGACCGTCCACGAGGAAGGGACGGAACTCGAACGCACCATCGGGCTGACCGGCGGCATCGCTATCGGGGTCGGGACGATGATCGGTGCGGGCATCTTCGTGTTTCCCGGCATTGCGGCGGGCCAGGCCGGCCCCGCCGCTGCGGGCTCGTTCGCCATCGGCGCCGTCGTCGCGTTGCTGGTGGCGCTTCCCACGTCGGAACTGGCGACCGCGATGCCCCGCAGCGGGGGCGGCTACTACTTCATCTCCCGGGGGATGGGGGCGCTCTTCGGTGCCATCGTCGGGCTCTCGCTGTGGTTCGGGCTGGTGTTCGCCTCCGCGTTCTACCTGGTGGGCTTTGGCTTCTACGCGCAGGCGGTCCTCACGCGGCTGGGCATCTCGCTCGGCGGGATCGACATCGTCATTCCGCTGGCGCTGGTCTTCGGGGCGTTCCTGACTGTCCTGAACGCAACAGGAACGGAGAACGCCGCCAAACTCCAGAACGGCGTGGTCGCCATCCTGCTCGCGATCATCGTCGCCTTCCTCACCTTCGGCGGCCTCTCGGCGCTGGGAGTCATCGGCGAACCCGAACCGGTCGGCGAGTCCTTCCTCTCGAAGGGCGCCTTCCCGGTGTTGACGACCGCCGCGCTCGTGTTCACGTCCTACCTCGGGTTCGCGCAGGTGGCGACCGTCGCCGGCGAGATCAAGCAACCGGACCGGAACCTCCCGCTGGCGATGGTGGGGTCGGTCCTCATCGTGGGCGTCCTGTACGTGGCGACGATATTCGTGGCGGTCAGCGCCTTCGGCAGCGAACGACTCGCGACGCTGGGCGAGACGGCGATGGTCACGGTCGCCGAGAGCTTCCTCGGCCCGCTCGGGGCGTTTGCCATCCTCTTCGGGGGGTTGCTGGCGACGGTCTCCAGCGCGAACGCCTCCGTCCTCAGCACCTCCCGGGCGATCTACGCTGTCAGCAAGGACGCCCTGCTCCCGCGGTGGGCCAGCCGCATCAACCTTCGCTATGGCACCCCGCACGTCGCTCTCGGGATGGCCGGCGGCCCCATCCTCGTCCTGATACTGCTCGGCGAGGTGGAACTGCTCGCGGAGGTCGCCTCCTTTCTGCACCTCATCATGTACGGGCTGATGTGCGTGGCGCTGATCGCGCTCCGGCGTGACGAACCCGAGTGGTACGACCCGGACTTCCGCGTGCCGGGATATCCGGTGGTGCCCGTCCTCGGGGCGCTTGCCAGTTTCGCGCTCATCGGGTTCATGCAGCTGGCCTCCCAGCTGATCGGCCTCGCGATCATGATCGTATCGGCCGGGTGGTACTACTATTACGCTCGCGACGTGACACTCAGGGGGGCCCTCTAATGTCCGACTCAGACTGGACCGTGCTCGTTCCAATCGAGGTCCTCGAAGGCGAGACCGCACCCGACGCCGTCGTGGAGTTGCTGGCGACGCTGCCGGTCGTCGTGCTGGGGTACCACGTCCTCCCCGAGCAGACCGCACCGGGCCAGGCCCGGATGCAGTTCGGGGACCAGGCACAGTCGAAACTCGACATCCTGGCGGCGGACTTCCGCGAGGCCGGCGGTGCGGCCGAGACCCGCCTCGTCTTTACCCACGACGAGGAACAGACCCTCGACCGCGTCGCCGACGAGACTGGCTGTGAAGCGATCCTGATCCCGAACCCCGCGGGCGACGTCGAGCGGCTCCTGGTCCCGATCCGCGGGGAGGTCGACGTCGCACGGGTCAGTGCCTTCGTGGCAGCGCTCCGTAGCGGCCGCGACATCGCGGTGACGCTGTTCCACGTCACGGAACGGGAGGAGAACGCGACGGCCGGCGAGTCGATGGTCGCGGACGCCGCGACCCAACTCCGCGACCGCGGCGTGCCCGACGACGCCATCGCCACCGAGGTTACCGTCTCGGGGACGCCGATCCGGGCCATCGCGAGCGCGGCCGCCGACCACGACGCCGTGGTGATGGGCGAGAGCGAGCCGTCGTTGCGAACTTTCCTGTTCGGCGAAGTGCCCGAACAGGTCGCCGCACAGTCGCTCGGCCCCGTCGTCGTCGTCCGGCGGGAACGCCCCGCCGGGGACTCCGGGGAACCCTGAGCGTCGTGGCCGTCGGACGGCACCGAGGCGCGTCAGCGGCGTCGCTCCGCGACGAGGCGGTCGGCTGTCAATCGGCCAACAGACGCATACGTGGGCGACCCCTCTCCATCGTATGGAACGACGCACCTACCTGAAGGGTATCGGAACTGTCTCCGCCGTCGGATTGCTCGCTGGCTGTTCGGACGGGGAGAGCGACGGCACCGGCGACGAGGCTTCCGGCGGGACCAGCGGCGACGCCACGGGACTGCTCGCCACGACCGTCAGCGACATGCCCGGCGACATCGGCGACTTCGAATCGCTGATCGTCACCGTCGCCGGCGTCTGGATCAAGCCCGCCGAGGCCGACGGGACGACGACACCCTCCGCCACCTCAGAGGACGCGACCCCCACGAGCACGCCGACTGCGACGGGCGGGAACGCCACCGCTACCGAGGCGGAGATGGAAGAGGGCGACGATGGCCGTCGGTACGTCGAGTTCTCGGAACCACACGACGCCGACCTGGTACAGCTCCAGGGATCGAAGACACAGCTGCTGGAGGAACGGGAGGTCGCCGTCGGCGAGTACGAGTTCCTCCAACTCGACGTCACCGACTCGCAGGGGACACTGACCGACGGGAGCGAGACGAGCGTCGAGACACCGGGCAACGCCCCGCTGAAGTTCGACCAGTCCTTCGAGATACGGGAAGACGAGCGGACGACGTTCGTCGCCGACTTCACGCCCTTCCAGCGCGGCAACGGCAGCTACCTCATCCGACCGGTCGCGTCCGAGACGCAGGTCCTGTACGGGGAGGAGACGCCCTCCGGTGGAACCCCGACCGCGAGTGGTGACGGGATGACCGATGGCGGGAGCGCAGACGGCGGCAACGCAACCGGTGATGGCAGCGCGAGCGGCGCCGATAACTGATACGATCGGCTCACCGATCCCGGTCGTACGGACCGGTTCGGGAGCGGCATATCAGCCCCACTCGTCGGGCCAGATCCCGGCCGCGCGCATCCCTTCTTCGGCGCCGGCCCGCGCCAGGCCCGCCCGCACGTCATCGATCGAAACGGAGACGTCGGTCCGGGTCAGTTCCCGGACGATCAGCGCGACCAGCATCGCGTGTTCGCGGATGGTGCGGCGGTCGGCCTTCTCGCGGGTGTCGGCGCCGGTGTGGGTCCAGCCCCGCTCCCAGTGGCCCGCGTCGCCCGGGCGCTCGCTGTGGAGCTGTAACGACGGGACACCCCGCCGGAGGAACGGCCAGTGGTCGCTGTGGGCGTGGGGTCGCCGGCCGACGGCGACGGGGTGGCCGACCCGGTCGGCGACGGACTCGACGAGGGACGCGATATCCTCCGAGGCGTGGGCGAGCGCCTGCAGGTCGCGAAACCGGCCGGCGCCGTCGACGTTCACCACGGCACGCAGACCCTCGAGGTCGAGACTCGCCGCGAGCGCCTCGCTGCCGAGCAGACCGATCTCCTCACACCCCGTGGCGGCCACCCGGACCCCGCAGCCGAGTTCCAGGTCCGCGAGCGCCCGGACCGCCCCCAGAAGGGTGGCGACCCCACAGCCGTTGTCGAGGGCACCCTCGCCGAGGTCGTGGGCGTCGTAGTGGGCCACCATCAGGACGGCCTCGTCGGTATCGGGACCGACGCGGCCGAGGACGTTCTGGCTCTCGGCGGGTTCGGTCGTCGCCTCGACAGTCAGGCGGGCCCGCCTGCCGCGGTCGGCGTACTCTCCGAGCCAGGCGCCCGTCTCGTGCGAGACGCCGACGCCGGGGATGGCCGTCCGCTCGCCGAAGTGCAGCGACCCCGTCGGCGGCAACTGGCCGGGCCGGTGGTTGGCGAAGACGAACGCCGCCGCCCCCGCCCGCTCGGCGTGGCCGACCTTCTCCATGCGGTGGATCCGCCGGCTCTCGGTCTGTGGTGTGCCGGTGCTCGCGACGACGACCGCCCCCTCGACGTCCCGGTCGTCGATCTCCCGGGGCGTGCCGTGGCCCACGCCCACCAGCCGCCCGGACACCTCACACGCCGGCGAGTACGGGAGCGCGACCGCCTCGAAGGACCGCTCGCGCCCGGGGTCGTCGTTCCCGCCCGCGGCGTCGCCGGTTTCGACGGTCAGCGTCGTCGACCCGCGCGTCCAGCGGGTCATCTCGAATGGCTCGATGGAGACCTCCGCGAGGCCGGCCGCCCCGAAAGCCTCCGCGACGTACTCGGCAGCGCGGCGCTCCCCGGCGTGGCCGCCAAAGCGGTCGGGAAGTTCGGTCAGGCGGGTCAGCAGGCGCCAGGGCGCGTCCTCGACCCAGGCGCGACCGAGCGCGCGCTCGACGGGTTCGTCCATGCCTCTCCCTTCGACTCGGGAGATAAAACGGTACTGCCGTCGGGCAGGTGCCAACGCTTACCTGGGCGGCTTCCCTACCGCGGGTCATGAGCGCAGTCCCCGAGCGAGCGGAGGTCGACGAGCAGTACACGTGGGACCTCGCCTCGCTGTTCGAGAGCGACGAGGCGTGGGCCGAGGCCCTCGAGGAGGCACGGGAGCGACTCGCGGACCTCCGTGCCTACGAAGGACGGGTCACCGCGGACGCGGCGACGCTGCGGGAGGTGCTCGAGACCCACGAGTCGGTCATGCGCCAGGTCTCGGACGTCAGCGCCTACGCCCGGATGCGCCGCGACGAGGACACGCGCGACGGCGACGCCCAGGCGATGGCCACCCGCGCACAGTCGCTGTCCTCGGCGGCCGCCAGCGCCGCCTCCTTCATCGAACCCGAATTGCAACAGCTGGACCGCGAGGACGTCGCGGCGATGGTCGAGGCCGAACCCGCCCTGGAGACATACGAGCACTACTTCGACGACGTGTTGCGGATGAAACCCCACACCCGTTCGGCCGAGGTCGAGAACCTGCTGGCGGAACTCGGCGAGGTGACCGGGGCGCCGGGCGAGATCTACAACATGCTCTCGAACGCGGACATGGAGTTTCCCGCCGTCGACGGCCCCGACGGCGAACCCAGGCAGATCACGCTCAACAACTTCACCACGCTCCAGCGCGACCCCGACCGGGACTTCCGCCGGCGGGTCTACGAGGTCTTCTACGACGAGTGGGAGGACGTCCGCAACACCGTCGGGACGGCTTACCGCAAGTCGGTCAAGACCGACGAGAAACTCGCGACGGCCAGGAACTACGATACCGCCCGCGAGGCCGCCCTCGACGGCCCCAACATCCCCGTCGAGGTGTACGACACGCTCGTCGGGACGGTCCGCGAGAACCTCGGCTTGCTCCACCGCCACGCCGAACACAAGCGCGACGCCATCGACGGCGACCAGTTGCGGATGTGGGACCTGTACGTCCCGCTCGTCACCGAGGAGAGCCCAGAGGTGCCCTACGAGGACGCCTGCGAGTACGTGATCGGTGCGGTCGAACCGCTCGGAGAGGCCTACCGGGACCGCCTCGCGGAGGGGCTGGACTCCCGGTGGGTCGACGTCTACGAGACGAAGGGCAAGCAATCGGGCGCCTACTCCAGCGGGACCTACGACTCCCAGCCGTACATCCTCATGAACTACCAGGACGACGTCGAGTCGATGTACACGCTGGCCCACGAACTGGGCCACTCGATGCACTCGGAACTGGCCAGCGAGGAACAGCCCTACGTCTACGCCGACTACGAGATATTCATCGCGGAAATCGCCAGCACGGTCAACGAGACCCTCCTCACGCATCACCTCCTCGATACCGTCGATGACGACCGCCTGCGCCGGCACGTCCTCAACGAGTACCTCGAACGGTTCCGGTCGACGCTGTTCCGCCAGACCATGTTCGCGGAGTTCGAACAGCGGACCCACGAACTGAGCGCCGCCGGCGAGCCCCTGACCGCGGACCGACTGGACGAACTCTACCGCGACCTGAAGGGCGACTACTACGAACCGGCGGTGCTGGACGACCGCATCGCCTGCGAGTGGATGCGCATCCCACATTTCTACCGGGCCTTCTACGTCTTCCAGTACGCGACGGGCATCTCCGCGGCGGTCGCGCTCGTCGAGAACATCCGGGACGAGGGGGCGCCCGCCGCACAGCGATACCGCGAGTTCCTCCGGAGTGGCTCGCACGGCTACCCGCTCGAGCTGCTCGAAACCGCGGGGGTGGACATGACCGACCCGGCGGCCGTCGAGTCGGCGCTCGACGTCTACGGGACGTATCTCCAGGAGTTCGAGCGGCTGTCCTGACCAGCGCGCGGGGACAGATCTGCTCGGCCACCCGAAGAACCTATGTCCCCCGATTGCAAACGTTCAATAACCAGATGTCGCGCAGTCCGTCGCTCCCCGACCGCCCACGTCTCGACCTCGATCCCGAAATGACGCCGCGGGAGCGGTTCGAGGCGCTCAAAGACCACTACGTCGAGCTCGTGCAGGTGAACCGACAGCTCGAAGAGCAACTCGCGGCCGCCGACGACCGCCAGGACCAACTCACCGCGGAGGTCGACCGGCTCGAACGCGAGAACGACACGCTCAAATCCTCGTCGCTGTACGTCGCGACGGCCGAAGAGCTGACCGTCGACGGCGTCGTCGTCAAACAGCACGGCAACAACCAGGAGGTACTGACGGAGGTGTCGCCGTCGCTCCGCGACGAGATGGAGGCCGGCGACCGGGTCGCGATCAACGACTCGTTCAACGTCCAGACGATTCTCGACCCGGAGACCGACGCCCGCGCGCAAGCGATGCAGGTCGACGAGAGCCCCGAGGTCACCTACGACGACATCGGCGGCCTCGAAGAGCAGATCCTGGAGGTCCGGGAAGCGGTCGAGGAACCGCTCGTCAACGCCGCACAGTTCCGCGAGGTCGGCGTCGACCCGCCCTCCGGCGTCCTGTTGCACGGCCCGCCGGGGACGGGCAAGACGATGCTGGCCAAAGCGGTCGCCAACCAGACCGACGCCACGTTCATCAAGATGGCCGGCTCGGAACTGGTCCAGAAGTTCATCGGCGAAGGTGCCCGCCTCGTGCGCGACCTGTTCGAACTCGCCAGCGAGCGCGAACCCGCGGTCATCTTCATCGACGAGATCGACGCTATCGCGGCCAAGCGCACCGAGTCCAAGACGTCGGGCGACGCCGAGGTCCAGCGGACGATGATGCAACTCCTCTCGGAGATGGACGGCTTCGACGACCGCGGCGAGATCCGCATCGTCGCCGCCACCAACCGCTTCGACATGCTCGACCGCGCCATCCTCCGGCCCGGCCGCTTCGACCGCCTCATCGAGGTGCCGCTGCCCGACTGGGACGCCCGCCAGCGCATCCTCGAGATCCACACCCGGGAGATGAACCTGGCCGCGGGCGTCGACATGGCCGACCTGGCGGGTGAGACCGACGGCTTCTCCGGCGCCGAACTGGCCTCGCTGGCCACCGAGGCCGGCATGTTCGCCATCCGCGACGGCCGCACCGAGGTCGGGATGGTCGACTTCGAGGACGCCCTGCAGAAAGTGCGCGACGACGAGGACACCGCCGGCCGGCCCATCGCGTTCGCGTAATTTGCGCCCTCGCTTCGTTCGGTCGCAAATTCCTGAGCGTGACGCTGTGGCGGTTGGGGTCGCCGTGGCGGTTGGTGTCGAAGATTCGGGCCTTCGATAGAACGGTCAGTCCTCGGTCGTCGTCTTGTCGACGTCTTTTTCGCCGAAGTAGATCTCGGCGCCGTCCTGTGCGACCTTCTCGGCGAGGACCGCACACTTGACGCGCATCGCGGAGATTTCGACGCCGAGCATGTCGATGATGTCGTCCCTGTCCATCTCGCGCAGTTCCTCGACAGTCATCCCCGCCAGTTCCTCGGAGAGCATCGAGGCCGAGGCCTGGGAGATGGCACAGCCATCGCCCCGGAAGGCGACCCGCTCGATGGTGTCCTCGTCGTCGGCCAGCACCACGTCCATCCTGATGGTGTCGCCACAGACCGGGTTTTCCCCGACGTGCGTGAAGGTGGGGTCCTCGAGTTCGCCGTAGTTGCGGGGGTTCTTGTAGTGGTCGAGAATCTGCTGTCTGTACATGTCAGATCCGCCGATACCCATTGGTATCCTCCGATACGGTCGTTCGCACAAAAAGGGTTCCGAGGGAAGCGTTCGCACGGGGGGACAGTGACCGCTGTAACGAATTGATTCACCGCGCTCTCTCGTGCGGCCGATCCGGTACCGGGCCACAGCGGTCACTGTGAGACGGTAGAGTTTAGTCGACCGGTCGGGTAGCAGGCGACAGCGGGCCCGTAGCTCAGTCCGGTAAGAGCCCCCGGCTCATAACCGGGTATGCGGTGGTTCAAATCCGCCCGGGCCCACTTTGCCGCGAACAGTTCGCGAGCGGCAAGTTGGTCTGCGGATTTGAAGCAGACGAGTCGCGCGCAGCGAAGCGAGCACGTCTCGGCGAGGTTCAAATCCGCCCGGGCTCATCCACAGCATACACGAATCTTAGCCAGCGAAAACGTCACACATAGACGATCTACCCGTAAATTCCAGGTTTCGGGCCGATTTTTGCTCCCGGCCGCGATTTTGGACTGAATCGTCGCACGGTTCTGGATCTCCGCCCTCCTGCATTTTCCGATATTGCAAGCAGTTCGAATCCACGCGCTGAACCGAGTGGTGTCTATCAGAATGAACAAGGAGGTCGCCGTCGGCGTAGATTTTGAACACGCCGCCGTACCCGGGGTGAGCCGAACACCATCGAGGTGCTCACCCCGTCCTGAATCTCGGTCGCGTCTCTGTCGACCCCTCACGGCACGCAGAACTTGATTTCCACGTCCGTCATGGCGTGTCCCGATAGCTACCGATGACACATGAACCGTCCACCTCAACGTATTTTGTCTTCGGACGCCACTGTGGGGCCATGTATCAGGCCAAGGTGTACATCGACTTCCACTCCCCGGGTGTCCTCCACGAGGCGACCAGGGGGTTCGAGGAACCGTTCGATGTTCTCGAAGAGGAGGTTCACGACGACGGGACGCTGACGTTCGTCGTGGATACCCGCGGCCACCGGGAGACGTTTGTCGGACGAATTAAGGACGCGCCGGAGGTTTCAGAAATCGACAAACTCAACGACGAGTTGCTCCTGGTCCGCAAAGAGGCCCGGGGTGCAACCGTGGTCATCCGACAGAACCACGGGAAGTTGAACGGCATCGACAAAGTCCACGGGACCAAACGCGTTTTCGAGGTGCTGTTCTTGCGACGCGAGGACCTCCGATCGATGCTGACCGATCTCCAGGAGTTCGGCACTGTCCGCCTCGACAGCCTC